>JAHDDD010000415.1 GCA_020629535.1 Saprospiraceae bacterium | reverse complement strand
TTTCTTCTTTGATCAACATATTGACTGTATGGCTTGCATCTACTATTTCTAATGATGAAATATCATACACCTCAGTGTCAATGGTATCGCGTACGATTACATTTCTTGCAGGTGCTGTTCCAATGTTTTCAAATCTTATTTGATAGTGCAGATACTCTCCAATTTTATCTGGATGAATGTAATTTCCTTCTAGACAAGTTTTGTCATTTGGATCGTATGAATTTGCTATAATTTGAAGTAAGGTAAATTCATTGTTTTCTTCGTCGACTTCTTCAATGTCGTTATTGATATTGGCAGTCAGATATACAACTTCTCCTCCAACCAATCCAGGTGTTTCCATAGGTGATGCGATTGCAAAACAAAAGATTTTTTCAAAACTTTCAAATGGGTCTAAATCCTCAACTTCAAATGTGATCATTCCAGCATCGTGAACTACGCCAGGAATGGTATCTATAAAGTTTAAAAAAACCACAGGGTATGAAATATTCACCTCAGAAGACATGATTGTATTTCCAATATTTTCCACCACTACTTTAATACATCCTGTAAATCCAGGAATCATCCTTTCGAGAGAAAACATGCTGACTGATAAGTCATTGAAATCTTCATCGACTTTGGTTACACAAAAGTCCTGATTTTGATCGTTGCCGTTTTGAGGGAAGTTTAAAGTGAAATTATCTGGGTTACATTCAAACATCTCATTGTTTAAAAATTCACTTTGAATAGTACTTAGTCCTTCAGGGAAGAAAGTCTTAATTTCTCCAGCACCGTTTGCAATGTATGACCCTTGAATCTCTTCTGTCGAGAAATTAAATTTTGAATATGGTATAGTCTCATCTTCTTCATCACAACCATCTTCATCTGGATCAAATTTAATCTGGCCTGTGAATGAATAGACATTGTCTCCAGGGTAAAATGGACAGAATGAAGTTACAAAGTAATTTTCCACTTGTGAACCTTCTAATTCTGAATTAACCTTTGTGAGTTCATTTTCATCGACACATATGATAATACCGTTAGCAAATCCTAGATTTCCATTTGGATCATCTTCGAAATTTCTGATAGGAGTACCGTCCATCAGATTTAGGTAGTTTAGTGGGTTGTTGTAAAAACTACCGTATTCAATTCCACCATTGGCAATGCTAAGGTCAAGTACTTCAATGTTATTGTTTTGAACTCTGATATTTTGAAGCAAAGGCGTATTGCTAATTTGACATTCTACAATTTCGTTATTGTTGATAAACAATCGCTCTAAACGAGGGAAACCCGTTATTCTGAAATTCTGAATTAAATTATTTGAACAATCAATTTCTTCAGCAGCATTCAGCGAAGAGAAGTCAAAGTCTGATACCATGTTGTTTGAAATATCAAAACTTTCAAGGCTATCTAGTTTTGCAACTTCGAGATTGGTAAGATTACAATCGTTGATTTTAATGAGTCTTAAATTCTCTAGATCGTTGATCCCGATTGATGTAATTGGATTGTTTCTGATTTCTAGTGATTCAAGACCTGTCAAATGATTCAATGAAATATTTTCAAGTGCAGAATTGCACAATTTCAAGCTTCTGATTTCTGGCAGATTTTCCAGTTCTAAATTCTCTAATGGTGTTCCACAAAGATTAAGATTGTTCAGTATTGGTAAATCAATGATCTCTAAATCTGTCATGTTTGCGCTCAACTCAAGGCTTTCCAAAGAAGATAATTGTTGAACTTGCAGTTCTTCCAATGGTGCATCAATGATGAGATTTTTGAGCATATCCAAATCCTGCAATTCCAAAGTTTTGATCTCTGGTGATCCAATCAAGAGATTTTCTAGATTCGGCATATTTGCAATTGAAAAATCCTCAGTTTGAAGTCCTGCCAATTCAATTGTTTGCAAAGATTCATGATCATTCCAGCTAGTAGAATTCAAATTTAGGGCATAAATGTTTAGTTGTTCCAGCGTAGGTATATTGTTGAGGTCAATAGACAAGCTATCAGCACCATGGAATAAGATTTCTTTGATCGAAGGAAAATTGGTCAGTTCGAAGAAAGGTACAGTTTTAGTAACCTCCAAAACTTCAAGTTTATCCGTTGATTCTACAGAAAGTGATTGAAGCTCTGATGAACCATCATTGAAAATTTGTAAAGTATCAAGTTCAGGTAAATTTCTTATTTCAATAGACTCAAGTGCATCAGTACGAATTTCCACTTGATGGGCTTGAGCAAGATCTGTTATTTCAATATTTTGGAGGCAACGATTTCCATACAAACTAATTTTTTCAAGTGCCGCATTGTTTGAGATTAAAATCGAACTTAATTCTCCTGATGTTATGCGTATTTGTTTCAAATTTGGCATTCCAGTAAAATTCATAACCAAGGGAGCTTCACATCTATTTTGCCATGGTCGGACAGTATGCCAAGCATCGTAATTTTCTAATGAGATACAACCGTCGACCTGATATCCGATGGAGCAATTTCTGTCAAAGATTGTTTTTAAATTTTCAAGTCCACGAACATCAATCTGTAATTGGTTATCCGCGGGAGCAGTGTTACCAGCAACTCTTGTTTCAATATATTCAAGTTGGCTGAGGCTGGTCAGATCTGTAAATCCCATACTCAATGGATTATAAATGGTGAGTGATCTTAGGTTGGAAAAGTTTTCAATTCCTACCAAAGAAGTACCACAAACAAGAGTTGTTTGACCTATCTGATCAAATCCAATTTGGCAGCAAGTAATGTGAAGAGAATCACAGTCCATGGCTTCATTTAATTGTATGATCGCATCCCCATTGGTGTCAATCGGTACCCATTCTCCGTCAACAAATTTATTTGCCTCGGCGAAATATTGGGCCATAATTGGATCTTCAAAATTGATATCCTGACAAAAGACTAAGTCAGATTGTGAAGACCATAAACCGATCAAAAGCAAAGTGGTAAATATATTGGTTCTCATTTTATCTTGTTTGTAATAATATAAAACTCTTCACGTAACCAACGTTGCAGAATAACCGTAAAAATGTATTTTTTTTGAGCCAAAACCTTGAATTTCATGAACTTTGGGCCAAATGAATATTGTAAAAATGTATTATTTGTGACTGAGCCTGTATGCCTTCTGTTTCAACTCAAAACCCATCATTGACTTTCATGGCATT
>JAHDDD010000034.1:6463-19392 GCA_020629535.1 Saprospiraceae bacterium | reverse complement strand
ATTGATGAACTGAACCAATTATTGAGTTACCATGGATTTTGAGTATTCTATCTATTTGTTCTATGATTTCTTGGTAGGAATATAATGTATAATGTTCTGATTCAGTATGAACAGTTGGTGCTTCTCCAAAAGGAGTTAGATAAACATAAACCTTCTTCTTATCAGGAAATGATTCTCTAGTAATTTGTCTATATTTTCTGAGTTGATCGGAGTGATCTTTACTATCTATTTTATTTTCAATACATATTACTAAGGATTTGAATATCAAAAGAAGATCAATATTTCTCCATTCTCTTCTTATTTCAACACTGTTGAATTCAAGTTTCTCTATATCCAATTCATCAAGTTCAGAAGCAATTTCAGATGTTGCAATGTCCCTTAGAAACTTGATCAGAAATAATTTACCTATTCCATGATTCGCATTTGGATCTAAAAGCCATCCAAGAAAATTTGAATGCCTTATTTCGGTTCTTGATACACTGAGTATTTGGAATATATTAGGAGTTTTTAAACCAATTTCTAATTGATCGAAATCAATGTCATTGATCATTGCTCTGTATTTCTCTCTAACTTCTTCTTCAGTATTCATTCGTAATATACATTCAGTAATAGGTAAAGGCTCTACAAATTTACCCTTGCAGGAATGCATTGATTGCATCCTTGGCGGGTTTTGTGAGCACCAATCTTCCGCTCGTCGCGGCTCTTTCTGCCAATAATTCGTCCCAATGTTCTGTGCCTTGCCAGAATACCTTTTTAAGTTCGGTCAATGCTTCCGGATTATAAGCTTTGAGCTTTGAGATCACCGTATCAATTTGTTGATCCATCTCATTTTTATCTTCGGCCACTTCATGGAAAAGCCCATGTTGTTTTGACCATTCTGCAGTCTGCCACACGTCTGGTGTTAGAGCCATTTTGCTAAAAGCAGAGAAGCCTACCTTTCTTTCTACCGCCGGACCAATCACAAAAGGACCGATGCCGACAGCCAATTCGCTAAGTCTGATGCTCGACCATTTTGTTGCAAAACAATAATCCGCCGCTGAAGCCAGTCCTACTCCTCCACCAACTGCTTTGCCTTGTACTGCCATCAAAACAAGTTTTGAAGATTTTCTGATAGCATTGATGACATTGGCAAAACCCATGAAAAACTTTTTACCTGTTTCAAGATCATTGATCGAAGAAAGCTCAGTGAAACTTGCGCCAGCACAGAATGTTCTGTCTCCTGAACTCTTGATTAAAATGAGCTTAACATCATTATTTAATGAAAGATCATTGACCGCTGAAACGATTCTCGAAAGCATATCACCAGGCAAAGAATTATGTGCAGGATGGAAGAACTCAATGGTACCTAAGCCATTTTCTATAATAACGTTTACGTAGTGGTTTTCTCCCATTTTTTTCCAATTTGATGCAAATATAGCCTTGAAGACCGGCAATTAAGCTGAAAAATACATATCATTGCATGTCAGACCAGAACAATATCCAGAAGTTTCCATGCGATTCTCAATTCCTGAAAAGGATTATAACATGGTAATTTTGTTTTAAACCTCAAAAAAATTAAAGAAAATGTCCAAGAAAGTAGAGAGTCTGGACGGCGAAGAGTGGGCTCGTATGAGTTTTACCAAGGACACCAGAACCAAAGACTATTTCATTTCAAATCAAGGCAGATTAAAGTCCGTAGATAAACGAAGCGGCAATATTGATGCGAAGTTCACCGACAAAAAGAGGATACCCTAAAGTCAGTCTCAAACTTGATGGTGGTCACGAAAGTGTCTATCTACACAAAGCTGTAGCAGATTATTTCGTTGAACCTGGATCGGAAGAGCAAGTTTTTATTATTCATAAAGACTACAATCGGTCAAATAACAAATCTAAAAACCTTATCTGGGCCACAGAAGATGAGCAAAAAGAGTACATCAAAAAACGTGGTGTCATCTTCGATTACAAAAAAGGTACAGGTGGAGGTTATTTCAAATTAACGGCTGCTCAGGTAGCTTTGATCAAAAAAGCATTGAAAAACGGTAAAACCCGTAAAAAAATGCTCGCAAAAAGATTTGGAGTTACATCTACTCAAATTAAAAGGATAGAACGTGGCGAAAATTGGGCCCATGTGAAACCAGCAGATTAAATTTCTGTTTTCAGTGAGTCAATTTGACAATTTGTCAATTGATATGCATACAATTCGGGATTTGTGAATATAACATTCTTGTTGTTGACAAACCGACTCATTGTCAAATTGACTAATTGAATTTCGTATCTTGCACCTAGCTAAATTCAGGCTATGCAAGTAAAGTTTAATGGAGCAGCAAGAACAGTGACTGGAAGCTGTCACCTCATCACACTCGATGATGGTTTTAGAATCATGCTGGATTGTGGATTGTTTCAAGGAGAAGGCAAGCGGGAAGAAATATGGAAGATGAATAGTAAGTGGTTTTTTGACCCTTCTTCGGTCGATTGTCTTATACTTTCACACTCTCACATAGACCATAGTGGAAGAATTCCAAAATTGGTAAAGGATGGCTTTGATGGAAATATCCATTGCACCCATGCCACGAGAAGTCTTGCTGCGATCATGCTTCTAGATTCTGCGAAGATTCAAGAAGCTGATGCAATGTATCATAATAAAAAGCAGGTCAAAAAACGTAAGAAGAAAAAATTGAAACTCAGGGAGCCACTGTATGAAAGTATTCACATTGGTCCGACGATGGAAAAGTTTACCAGTCATCCATATAATCGATGGTTTCATGTCCATAGAAACGTGCAAGTACTTTTTACAGATGCTGGTCATATTTTAGGAAGTGCATCGGTAACATTAAAAATCAAGCAAGGTAAAAAAACAAGGATGATTGGTTTTACTGCAGATATTGGAAGACCAAACAGACCCATCTTACGTGACCCTCAGCTGATGCCTCCATGTGATTACGTCATATGTGAGTCTACTTATGGGGACAAAAATCATGAGTCAAAACCTGAACAGTCAAGCCAATTCTTAAAAATCATCAAAGAAGCTTGTGTAAAGAAAAAAGGTAAACTAATCATACCTGCATTTTCTGTTGGTCGCACCCAAGAGATTGTATACATGTTGGATAAGATGCATACCAAAGGTGTGCTGCCGAAAATACCGATTTATGTAGACAGCCCGCTGGCCATTAACGCAACGACCGTATTTGGTGCTCATCCTGAATGCTACGACAAAAATCTCAATGAATATCTTTTGATTGATGAAAATCCATTTGGATTTAATGATTTAAATTACATCAGAGATGCCAACGAGTCAAAAGCATTGAATGGACGCAAGGAGCCTTGCATCATTATTAGTGCATCTGGAATGATGAATGCTGGTCGTGTCAAACATCATCTTCGAAATAATATTGAAAATCCAAAATCTACCATATTAATTGTCGGTTATTGTTCTCCAGAGACACCTGGTGGAAAATTGAGAAAAGGAGTCGGTGCTTTGAAATTATTTGGTGAAGTATACCAGGTTCGAGCCGATGTGAAAATCATGGATTCATTCTCTGCCCATGCTGATCAATCTGAGATGATAGAATTCATCAACGTTCATAAGAAGAAAATGAAAAAACTTTTTCTTGTGCATGGAGAATACGATACCCAAAAAGCATTTAAATATAAACTCGTAGGAGAAGGATTTAAGAAAGTTGAAATACCTGACATAGGCTTTGAATACGATCTAACTTAATTAATAATTTGTAATGAGTAATTGGTGATTTTTACACAGAGCAATTTTACTCATAGTTCTTTAAATTTAAATGATCGCTTGTCGAATAATAATATTACTGATTTTCACATTGTTCATCACTGGATGTTGGGAAGAAAATTATTTTGCCATAGATGTGCCTGATGTTAATCCGTCGATTGCCCTACCCCTTGTTGATTTTGAAACAACGATGGCAGAGTTGATTGATCAAAATGCAAGTGAAAATACTCAAATTGTCATTGATAGTTTGGGACAAATCACCATCAAATATCAGGGAGAAATTATTCAACAAACGGCCGCTCAGATTTTTCCACCTATTCCTTGGTTATCAAATTTTCCTATAGCGGATACGGTCGGAACGTTACCCTTACCAGTGACGGATGAGTTCAACATTAGCAGAGCTATTTTCCAAAGCACAAATGTGCGTTTCAATTTCCGGTCCGAGCTGGAAGAGAATATCATGATACATCTGACAATGCCTGAGATCTTTATCAATGGTGAAGTATTCGAAAGAACATTTCAAATGAATTATGAAGGTGGAAGCTCTACCACTTTTGAATCTGATTTGATCAGTTGGGATGGAGCAGAATTGATTACAGAAAACAACATCATCACAGTTGAATATGACGCGAGAGACATGTCAGGAAACAGAATTGTGATGGATCAGGCATCCATGTATATGGATATAATTGCTTTTTCTTATGTAGAAGGTGTATTTGGACAAAGACAGTTTGATCTTGATGGCAGTGCCGTAGAAATAGGAATTTTTAATCCGTGGATTTCAGGAGGATTTGAATTTGCCGATCCGAAAGTAAGTCTTGTGGTTGAAAATTCTTTTGGATTTGAAGTATCAACCCTTTTTAATAATTTGGAAATCATCACACTTTCTGGATTGGATTTGTCAATTCAAAGTAGCATCCTTGAAAGTCCGGTTACATTTGATTATCCGACGATCAATGAGGTTGGAGAATCAAAGTACACTGAGTTAAATTTTAATAATGCGAATTCCAATATTGCCAATGTTTTTAATGAAAAGGCAGTGAGATTGGTCTACGATATAGATGTGTTGACAAATCCTTCTAATGATACCACAAGTATTGGTTTCTTTTCTGAAGATTCGTTTTTTAAAATCGATGCTGCCGTTGAAGTTCCACTCAATGCTCAGGTGAATGATTTGATCTTATCTGATACTTTCGATATCTCAACCCAAGGATTGGAAGAATTCAATAAGGCAAAATTATTCTTGAACATTAAAAATAACATGCCTATAGATATCGATTGTCAATTGAAGTTTGGCAAACGAAATCATGATTGGTCATACTTCAACAGACTGGAAGACGAATGGATTGCAATAAAAGGATCAGAGAGTCCAGACATCGACTTGAATGATGCAGATGAACAGACATTTGGTTTTGATATTTCTGCAGAAGATTGGCGCGCGATTGCAAACAGCAATAGTGTCGCTGTATTGACAAGATTTAATTCAACAAATACAACCGAACCGTTTATTTGGATCAAAGGCCAACAAGGATTGAGTGTTGAAATCGGAGCGGTTTTGTTTAGTGAGTAGTTAGTGGTGAGTGGTGAATAGTGAGTGGTGAGTGGTGAGTGGTGAGTGGTGAGTTATTAGTTATTAGTTTTTAGTTTTCAGTGGAATGAGTTATTAGTTTTTAGTACTGGGTCAAGTAAATAATTATAAATGTTGAGCTCGAAGAGTTTAATTTCGGAATTATTAAATAGTAAAAACATAGCCTCAATTTATAGGCAAGCTAAAAGAAGCATAGCCTTCCCGATTTGGTCCCGATGCATCGGGATAAATAGGGTGTGGGAGCCAGCCGTGGAGGGCCGTTTTAAATCGGGATGATTTTTTGGGTTCGTTTTTCATCTAGGAAAAAGGAATAGAATTACAAAAATTTAATTTACAAAGAATTAGTTATTGAAGAATAATAAGTTTGGCATATTAGTAGTTCTTTTGGCATTGAGCCAATTTTGCATTGGGCAAGGACTCAATTTGGTTCGATCCATTCATTCAGTGGATAGTTTAGACACCATTTCGTATGCATTTAAAGTTAAGCCCGTTGAATTTTATTTTGATGGAAGCTCTAGTTATCGCATCATTGACATAACAGATCAAGGACCAGAAAGTAGGATTTTAAATTGGGAAAAAGTATTAAATCGCACCAAGGAGCGCAACGGATTTTTTGGTCAATACTCTTTTGAATTTTTTAATACGAGTTATAAAATAAACACCTGGGAGTTTCATGCAGGTTTCAATCATAGATCAGAAATGTATGCTCAATTTGATCAAGAAAGTCTTGCTTTGGTCATTGGTGGCAATGCTGGTTTTTTGGGAGCTACTGCCCGATTCGCTCCAGTTCAGAATTACACGAGTTGGTATGGAATAAAATTGGGTGCTAACAAAACCATTCGTCATTTTACAATCGGTGGACACATACAGGTACCGTTCGGTGTCGAAAATTTATCATTCAAGGGTTACTTCGACATTGATACTGCCGATGATTTTGAAAAGATTAGCATAAATAGAAATGTCAGCATTCGTTCATCGGGTGTATTGGACTTTGATGGATTTGATTTGATTACTTTCCAACCTAGTCCACCCTTTTCAAGTACCATGAATTTCGATAACTTGGGGATACTCTTAGGAGCGGAAGCAAGTTGGACAAATCATCAACACAAGATTGGCATCAGGGTTTCGGACATTGGATTCATAAAATGGGCACGCACAGGAAGAACACATGAATACACGAGTACCGGTTTGGTTGAATACGACGGCATTGATTTGTCAGATGCATTGAATACAGAGGTAGAATTGAGTCTGCAAGATACTGTAGAGGTTATTCTTGGGATTGAAGATGAAGGCATTGAAACATACAATAGTCAACTACTTAAGAAAGTTGAATTGAGTTATAATTATCAATTTAATGAAAAGTGGGTCTTGGGTGTACATGGCTTTTTGGGTGTCGATTCAAATTTCCATCATCAAAGAATCAGTACCAGTTTGCATTATCAAGTGCTAAATTTTTTAAATTTAGGCGTTGTTTATTCGATCGATTCCTATAGCTATACCAATCTAGGTTTGTCTACCTGGTTGGATTATAATCGGCTTTCAATTGGTATTGCGAGTCAAAATATTTTCGGAGCCTTTGATCCGTATGCACATAATTTAAGCAACATTAGTTTTACAAGCCAATATAAAATTTAAGAAGCTAAAGACTTTGGCTTGAGACATTCATAGACATATTAAAATGAGAACATTGAGAACTGAATATTTAAAACTATCTGGTAAAATTATTTCACTTTTCTTTCTGACTTTTTTCATTGCTGGGTGTGCTGATGAAGACCCCATGACAACACTCGTACCTGAAATGGAAGAAGAAATGATGGAAGAAGAGGAAGTCGAAATTTGTGGTGAAGAAAGATACAATCTTGAATTATTTGAAGAGTCTATGGTGACCACCGAAAAGTATGGAGAAAACCTAAATTTCGATGGAACAGAAACGCAGGAACTCTTCATGGATATTTACGAACCCATCGGTGATACACTTGGAGAGAAACGTCCGGTGGTGATCTGGGCTTTTGGTGGATCATTCGTCGCCGGTCAACGAGAAGACATGGAACCATTTGCCAGAGATTTGTGCAAACGGGGGTTTGTATCCGCTAGCATTGATTACAGATTACTCAATTTTTTCGCGACGGGTATTCCCGATTCGTTGCAAGCTTTTGACATTGCAGTAAAAGCCATGTCTGACATGAAAGCTGCTGTAAGACATTTAAGAGAAGATGCAGATACTGACAATCAATTTCGAATTGATCCGGATAATATTTATGTAGGTGGTTTATCTGCAGGTGCCATTGTTGCGCTGACCACGGCACTGGTGCAGGAAGACGATATTGTTCAAGATCATGTACGTGAAATCATTGACCTCAATGGTGGAATTGAAGGAAACAGTGGCGATGAAGATAATTTAAGTTATAGTAGTGAGGTCCAAGGAGCCATCAGTTTATCCGGTGCGGTCTATAGTTTGGATTGGCTCGATGAAAATGATCCTCCTGTGGTGGCCATACATGGTGACAATGATCAAACTGTTGCTTATGATTATGGTTTCGCGAATATTTTTGGCTTCGACATCATTCCTTTGTATGGTATGGGCAGTGTTTCAGAACACGCCATGTCTATCGGTCATGACACGGAACTATTGACAGTACCCGGTGGAGGACATACTGACATATACGGAAGTACCGGTGATTTTGTCAGTTACAACGATGAATTTTTTGATGTGATTGTGAAGGAGTATTTGATAAGAGAAATTTGTCAGTGATTATTTGGAACACTAGTCGGTACTCCAAAGTATATAGCAAGAGATGATCATAGCAACAATGCAAGCGAATTGAATCACTGCAAGTAAGGTTTCTGAAATTGTAGATACTTCATCTTTCAAAAATATTGCAATATGCATGAAAATCGTTGAAAGAAAGAAGAAGAATACGGCAGTTTTGTTGTTGTTGAATCCTTCCATTGTATTCGTTTAAAATAAAGATATATAAAATAACTTTTCAGCTTTCAGTTTAGATTTAAATTTTTGAATAGTCTAAATCCACTTCAAGTCGTTTCAATCACTTTAGGTAGGGCTTATATCTTGTCACAGTTATTATCTTTGATATAATTGATACAAATGGAAAAACTACTTCCTCATATTTTGCTGACATTGTTCATATGTTCGTGTAATCCTGAGGCTGAAATTACACCGCCTGAATTTGAGCAATTTTCAACTTGTAAGTTAGAGATCTACGTTCATGAATGCCCTACCATCCATTGTGAACAAGAATTGCCTTTGGAAGAATTTCAGATTGAGTTGTATCGAACTCAGCAAAATGCCATGGATGGAACTGATTTATTGTCGACTGGCAAAACCAACGAAGAAGGCATCGTGTCCTTTCCTGTTTTAGATTGCCAAACTCTTTTTATAAAAATCAACACAGAAGATTTTGGAACATACATCGGTTCCGAGAATCTGGCCATAAACAGCTCCAACAATTTTCATAATGTAAGATTCATTGACGGCTTTGTTTATAATGAAAATGATTCTTCCTCTCTCAAACAAGAGACCATTAGTTTAATACAACCACAAGTGGGTCAACAAAGCACTTATAGATACCACCAAAATCATCAGCACATTTCTTATACTCCATTAGAATACACAGATTTAGAACTCAAAGTTACCATCGTTGATCAATTGGATGCCAATAGTTTTCTGGTTACTGAAGAAATCGATTCATTTGAGATCATGATTTCATTTTGGTCATATCCGGAAACTTCCATTGTGAAAAATATTTGGACAATTTCAGAAGACTCACTCCACATTCAGTCTCCTGATATGGGCCCAACTCAATCATTTATTTGGCATCTTAATGAAGAAAAATATACAGCCGAAGAAAGTGGGAGTTTTTCACTGATCCGTCCTTCTGAAAACAGGATAGATATGACAACAGATGATCAAGAACTTTACGATTGGAGTTGGTCTGGTACTGGGTTTGCAGAAGACTACAATCTCTTTGGCCATCTTTTTGACAACCTGATTGTCAACCACATGGGTTACACCGGTACGGATGGTCCGTTAAAGCTTCGATTTTACAATCAAGAACATGGTCTTGTCCGGTCCTTCGATATTTTTCGGGTGGTGGATTGTCGACGCTTGGGTTTGATTTGGTGTTAGAGTGAGGGTCAAATCAATTCGTCAATGATTTTTTGATGAATTTCTTCAAGATGTGAGCATAACGAACAATCTCAATCAATTCAATATGCCTTTCTCAAACCCTTTTCTTACCAAGCATGCCATATTTCTACATCTGAATTTCTTGAGCAATTTGGAGCGATAAGTTTCAATTGTGGGAATACTCAAAAACAATTCTTGAGCAATTTGCTTTGTTGAAAGTCCATAAGAAATCAGTTTGAGAACCTGTCTTTCTCTTTCTGTAATTTGAGGGCTCGAAACTCCGGAATGAGACACCATTTTTGGTGAGTGGATGAAGTTATTCATGTTGGGGTTTTGATGATTGATCTAATACTTTGCCTGCGATTTGTTGTAATATCTAATGTCAAATTATCATAAAAGCTACATAAAGTTTGAATGAATTAATAAACGGTACTTTTTTGGCCATAAACGGTCGAATGCTGCGATGAACGATCAAAAATAGCTGTGTCAAAAACAATCAATCCTTCGTTGAAGTCGATGAAATTAACTGTACACATTGAAAATTTTCTTAATTACTAATGGAAGAAAATGACCAGCTTGTGTCAATATTTAAGGTATATACAATTAAATTTCCTATTTGAAAGAAAACGAAATTAACAATAAAAAATACCTATTTTTGGTTAATACTTTTCGCCATAAATCGGGAGTAATACTTCGTAATTCTTTCATCTTCAACGAGTTTTAGGTGATGGGCCAACAACACCAATCCAACGGAGTTTTTTACTCCAAACTTTCGAAATACGTTTTGTTTATGGACCCTGATTGTATTTTCACTAATACCCATTTGCTCGGCCATTTGCGCAGACGAGCACTCAAGTGAAAGCAATACAATGATCTCCCTTTCTCTTCCAGTCAACTCCAATTCTTTGAGGTTTCTGTTAAGAGTGAGGTATGTAAAAAGTGTTACCCTCAGGGGAAATATTTTCAAGAAAAGAAATAAGAAAGGGTCTGAACCAAACTTTCAGACCCCTTAAAACTAAATCTAACTTTTGACGTTAACCACAACGCCATTAAAAGTGGAAACCGGTTGTTAATGCAACACGAACGTCCTCCAAATATGTTCCTGGACTGTTCGAATCACTAACCTTTCTTAACGAATTTATAGAACGCATAGAGCCAATCCGTAGCGACGAACTCCATGATGAATTCCATTGATAATCTGCAGAAAATTCTCCTACAACTCCAAATAAGAAATTGTTGAGATAGTCCATTGAATGATCCTCCATAGCGGCATTTTTGAGCATTTCGCTACCATGATAAATCTTCATATCCAATTCTTGACAAAACCCAAAGATGATGTTCGTTTCTACACCAGCATTGATACCAATCTTTAATTTCTCTGATTGGACGATGTCAAACCCTGGTTTTATGCTCACAGAAATCACATCATAAACTTGATTGATGTTTGTCTTATTGTCAAGCATTGAACCATCATTTAAATTAAGCTCATCCAAAAGAAAATTAAAATTTGTAGCGTATATGCCCGTCGGGGACTCAGCTTGAACTGGCATGTCATATACCATTTCGCCTTCAGCATTTTCAACTGCACCATCTTTGTCAAAAATCATTTGATCTCTATATAGACTTTCATTATTGAGTCTTGAATAACTCAAACTATAATCAATGCTAAATCTTTCACCCAGATATTGCTTTAAACCGAGACCGTATTCTGGACCAAATTTCTTGCGATCATAATTGACGAGTGCAGTGGAGTTAGGATCGACATTACTCATTCGAAACGAACTAAATCGCGAGCCGAGTCTTAGATACATTTCCGGAGTATTCAATGATTTTTCCTTTGCTGTATTCAATACCGATGGGATGAGAGTCATCTCTGTCTCAGCTTCTTCAGTCCAAACCAATTCAGGATGAATGGTTGGGACAGAAGCAAGGTTCATAAGTTCTGAAACTGCATCTGCAGATGGTAATGTATTAACAATGGCTTCGTCATCTTCAGATTTGCCAGCAGGCAAATTTAAAGAAGACGAAGTATTGTTGAAATATGTAGATAGGATTGTATTATCTGTTTTGACCGGTGTATGCGCTATCTTATTGACTTTTACTTCTTCATTGATTTTCTCAGAAGAAGCAATAGATGTAACATCCTTTTGCATTTGCTTAGATGACATTGGCAAAGGAACATCATTCTTCTGATTGTCATTGACTATTTTCTTCTTTTCTAAAACTGGTGATTCATCTAATTCTGAGACCATTGGATCAACAGACATTTCACCTAGTTTGTCTTGGAGTACTTTTACACTATATATATTATAAGAAGCTATTCCTATTAAAAGGACCACGAGCAAAGAAAGAAACATGACCAGCCTGTTTGACTTTGGCCTTTCTTCAGATAGATCAATCAGGTCTAATGCAGATTCGAGGATATCATCAGAAGGTGTATTCCATTCTAAAGCCTGTTGATTATTTCTACCTAATCTTGATTGAAAAATCTTATCCAGCTCTGTATATTTTCTCTCGTCCATTTTTCTAATTTAAAGTGCTACTTCAAGAATTGATTGTAACAATTTTCTCGCCTTGGAAAGCTGGGACTTAGATGCACCGACACTGATTTTCAAAATATCAGAAATCTCTTGATGCGTATACCCTTCCAAAACATAGAGGTTGAAAACAGTTCTATAGCCTTTCGGCAATTTTTGTAACATCTTCAAAAGATGTTGTGGGTCTAAAGGACTTTCTCTTTCATCCAACATTTCGAATCCTCCGGTCCTTTCCATCTCATCGGTACTAAATTCAGGACCCTTTTTCCTGAGGTACATGAGATTTTCATTGACTACTATCCCGCAAGACCAATTCTTAAAATTTCCACGTTTATGATCAAATTGGTCTAATTTGGTAAAAATATTCACCAATGAATTCTGTAGACAATCTTCTGCATCTACTCTTCTCTCGTTATAGCGTTGACAAATAGAAAACCACAAGACTTTGTACTGTGCGTACAATTTTCCAACCGCAGAACGATCTCCTTTTGTTGCTTGTATTATGAGTTTTTCTTCCACTATATCAATACTGTCGTACAGATTTATCATCTAATATGTAACGAATTAACAAGGGTTGCCTGAATTAGATAATTTTTTCAGAAAAATCTGCGCGACCCCGACAAAATATAGTGTGAAATGTGCTTTCAGATAGTTAAAAGCCCCAATTCAAAGCTTTTGCGAATGACGCCAGCTATGTTTCGACAGTTAAGTTTATTGCGAATATTCTTGCGATGGGTCTCAACAGTTGCTATCGAAACAAAGAGCATATTTGCAATTTCTTTAGATGAATATTCTTCAGAAATGAGTGTAAGTACTTCCATTTCCCTTTTGGTAATCAACGGAATCAATTTGGAAGAATCTAGATCATTTTGGAGGTATGAGTGTAACATAATGATTGTATTTATCTCTTAAATTAAAAAGAAATTATGAGCCCTAAACAAT
>JAHDDD010000034.1:0-6363 GCA_020629535.1 Saprospiraceae bacterium | reverse complement strand
GATGCCTCCATAAAAATCGATGAACTCAAAACCAAATTCAAAGAAAATTATTCATTGACGAGGCTTGAAGGTGAACTTTTAGACAAAGAAACCAAATACGAAGAAGCATATGAAAAATACAAAGTTGCCTTGAACTTTGCTTCTTCAAAAGAAGACAGTGCAATCCTTTATCAACGGATTGGCTTTAACAGAGATGGTGTATCACAACTGCATGAAGCGCTGGACGTGCTTAAGAAAGCAATTGCCTTGTTTAATTCGGCAAGCGGAGATCAAACCATCAATATTGCAACAGTTCAGAATCTGCTATCTATCGTTTATGCAAAGCAAGGCGATAATAGAAATGCAATCAACTATGGTGTGCAATCCTATCAAATTTTTAACAAGTTGTATGGAGACAGAGATCCAAGGGTTCTTAGCATAAGAAATAATCTTGGAGTATTCTATTTGCTTGTTAAAGAATATGAAAATGCGATACCCATATTTCAAAAAATTGCGGAGCTGTATTATGATGAAAATGGTGAAGCTACTTCGGTTGATGACAATCTTCCCAATGCAGAAAATAACTTAGGCTTATGCTACGCGGAGCTGGGAAAATATGAAGAAGCTCACACTCACTATAATCGTGCATTAAAATACAGCCTGCAGCTCTTTGGAGAAATGCATCCGTTAACCGCTGGAATTTATGGAGGCATAGCTGAAGTCCTTATAGGACAATCAAAACTAGATGAAGCTGAAATTGCCACCAATAGATCAATGGACATATACAGGAATACCGTCGGTGAAGGATTTTATACCGGATACACGCATAACAATCTTGCAGTCATTGATAACCAACGAGGTCATTACAACAAATCACTTAAGAACTATGACTTAGCTCTTGAAAAATATGGTTATGATTTTGACGATGTTCATTCATTGGATCAAGTAAATTGGTATATCTACCTTCTGGAAACCATCAAATCGCGAGGCGAGATGTGCATCAAAGCTGCTTCTGAAACCAAGGTCCCTGCCTTCACTCATTATGCTCAGCAGTCATTTGAAAAAGGCATCGAAATCATTGACTATCTTAAATCAAACTACAAGGAAGCAGAATCGGTCGAAGCCATGCTTGAGTTCAACTACTCTCTGTATGAAGGACTCATCCAAATTCATTATAACCAATTTGAAGAATCACAAGAAGAAAAACATATAGTCAAAGCCTTAGAGAGTTTTGAAAAGAGTAAGACTAATCTGTTAATGTTGGAACTACAACAATCAGAGGCATTACAAAAAGCAGGTATTACACAAGACCAACAAACCAAGTTGGTGGAACTCAAGAAAAAAATTGCCAACTTTGAATTAACACAAAAGGAATCTCCCAGCGACTCACTCACCGCAGCTATAGGAGAAACAAGAAACGAATACAATGAGTTGATTTCTAAACTTGAAAAAGAGTATCCAAGATATTTTGAATTGACAAGAGATGACGTTACTCTCAATCCGAATTTCGTAGAACAGATCACAGATGACTATGATGTGCTGTCTTTCTTTATTGGGGAACAAGACTTCTATTGCATCAAATTAAGTAGCAAAGGAAACGAATTTAAGAAATTAGGCGAATCTGCTACACTAGACAAAAAACTCAAATCCCTTCTAGACGACATATACAACCATCCGTCAAATACCTCAGAAGGAAATTGGAAAAAAATTGCAGAAGAATTAGCTCAAGTATTAATTGAGCCATTTGAAATCGATCCTTATAAGAAATTGCTGATTATCCCTGATGGAAATTTGCATTTTCTGCCTTTTGACATTCTTCAGTATAAGGAGAAAAATTTGCTTTCCTCATATCCCATTGCTTATACCTTATCATTAAACTTACTTGAAAAAATCTCTTCTCGAGAATACGAACACAAAGAATCATTGGCTGCGTTTGCACCAAAATTCGAGGACCCCGCAAATGAAGTAAATGACTACGTAGCATTAAGAAATGAACTAGGCCCATTAAAGTGGAATGAAAAAGAAGCCAACGAAATATCCGAATTATATCGGGGCCGAAGTTACATTGCAAAAGATGCAAGCTTAGAAAATTTCATCAAGGAAGTAGAGAAAGTTTCAATACTGCACTTGGCGACACATAGCAAGGTGAATGTCAATAATAAATTCAGCTTTATTGCGCTCAATGATACCTTAGGCCAAATTGAAAAATTGTATCTCAAAGACATTTACAACATGAAGTTGAAAAATGACATGGTTGTACTATCAAGTTGCGAAACTGGTCTGGGTGACTATAACAAAGGTGATGGTGTAAACAGTCTTGCACGGGGTTATATGCGCGCAGGTTCGAAAGCTGTCATTTCATCTTTGTGGTCTGTCAATGATCAGGTATCTGCCGAGATCATGAAAAACTTTTATGAGCAACTTAAAAAGAGTAAGACAAAAGATGAGGCCTTGAGAAACGCAAAACTTCAATATCTTGATAATGCTGACCCTCAATATAAACATCCGTTTTATTGGGCATCATTGACAGCGATCGGAGACATGGAAACCTTACTACCTAAATCTCCTCTTGATGCTCTGACCTTACCCATAGCTGCGTTGATCATCATTTGGCTACTGATGATGTCTTTCGGAACTAAGAAAAACGAGAAAGGCCAAGATAAAATCGACTTAACCAAAAGGTGATCACCTAATGGCTCGCTACCAAAAATCCAAGAATAGAAATTGATAAACACAGAGGGATGTAATGCTTGGTATCAAATTCTGCGAACTTTGTTCCTTTAATTTTCTTGAATAACCCAACATAATTGAATTCACCAATGGACCTCAAGAAAAACAGCCCAGGAATAATATATGCTACATAATCAAAAACACCATTCGACTCAATGAACGACCATGATAAGCCCCTTCCAAGATAGTACATTGAAATCGACAACAATCCGATGCCGACAACGGCAGTAATTAATTTGCCTGGTAACATCGCTGGACCTGAACCGGGCTTTGTAGGCAATGCTGCTTCCAAGCCCCAACGGCTTCCCATGACCCAATTAAAGTGAATGAATGCTAAAACAAGAAAAGTAAATGCGAGTATATAATTGATAATAATCATAATCGATGGTTTTTTTATAAATGTGATGTCATCTTTCCTAGTTTCATTTTTTCGAATTTTGTAAATGCTATTTCTCTCACAAAATTCATATCGTCCCATAGATATTTATGTCCTTTTAGTCTTTGCGTAAACCTTAATCGATTCTCCAATCGATCCAATTCTTTCTGTGTCGCTGCTCTTTTTTCACCAAGCTCACCATATAACTTAATGGCCGGATGCGTTTCAAATTTTTCTTTGAACAATGATTTAAACCAAAACCATTTGCTTGTATTGACCATCAAGATGCAGATGTTTTTATTGGATTTTCTGTTGTCCGCTAAACTTGTGATGAATTTTTCAAAATAAAATCCGCTACCATCTTTATTTAGAAAAAGTGTACCCAAAGGCGTCACTGTTGGTACACCACTTTTGTCTACAGAAGCAATGCTGACGTGAAGGTTTTGTCTAAAACTAAGCCTAAATAAATCTCTGATTGATTCCCAATGTGAACTCTGTATTTTCATCTTTGAATTTCTGGTTCAAAGGTGCAGAGCATTGTTTAAAAAGTAAATTAACTTCGGTTAATTAATGCTTTCAGAAAGTCTTTTTCTGATTCGACTCAATGACTGTGGCTTTACTCCTATGTAGCTGGAAATGTGCTTTAAAGCAAAACGTTGAAAAATGTTAGGATTATTATCCAATAAAGTAACATAACGTTCTTCTGGGCTTTGGAACAGCAGCATCTCTGTTCGTCTCTTACTGCTCAAATAAATGCGTTCTGCCATGATTCTTGCCAATTTGTTCCAGTACAAAGATTCAAGAAAAACATTTTTCAGATCATTGTATCTGATAGATACACCTTTGATATCTTCGAGGGCTTCGATATTCAATGTGGCAGGCTTTTGCAGCAACAGACTCTCATAATCTGTAATAAATTCTTGTTCTGCCATGAGCAATAAATTCATCTCGTGTTCATCATCAACAAGTTGAAATGCTCGGGCAGTTCCTTGATTTATAAACAGTATAAACTCGCAACAATCAGGGGGAGACAAAATCTTCTGCCCTGCTTTGAATTGGACCGGAATCGAATGTGCAGCCATTGCATCCCAATCTGAATCAGCGATAGGTAGAATATGATTCAATATATTTTTATACATCTCTAACTGCTGATCCATACCCACAATTTTATTAAATCAATTCTCTGGAATCCTTTCCAATACGGTGGTAAAATAGTCCCAAAACTTTTGGACAGAACTAATTTGTACACGTTCGTCTGGTGAGTGTGCTCCACGAATGTTTGGACCAAAAGAGATCATATCCATGCCTGGGTAATTTGTTCCCAAAATTCCGCACTCGAGTCCTGCATGACAGGCGTAGACATGAGGCTTGTCTTTATACTTTTCCTGATAGATGTCCGACATCAATTTTATGATTGGTGCATTCGGCTTTGGCGTCCAACCAGGATAAGAACCAGATGCTTCGACATCGGCACCCATCAACTCGAAGCATGAACTGATGGCATTGACAAGGTCAAATTTTTCTGTATCAACTGAACTCCGAGTAAGGCAAAGTGCCTCGAACGAATTTCCTTGGACATAGATTCTTGCCAAATTATTTGACGTTTGTACAAGATCGTCAATATCAGGACTCATACGATAAATCCCATTAGGACAGCTGTACACAGCGCGTAACATCGCGTTCGACCATTTCTGAGAAACAACAGTATTGCTTGCATCTGTCAAGAAATATTCAACTTCAAAATCAGAATCAGTCGTTTGGTATTCTAGTTGTAAATTATTGGTAAGTTCGGTCATTTTCATTTTAAATGAACCTTCATCAGCATCAGGGACCATAACTACAGCCACAGATTCACGAGGAATAGCATTTCTCAATCCTCCTCCATCTATAGATACTAAATGCAGGTCAATGACTTTCGACAATTCCAATAAAATGCGATTCATCATTTTATTGGCATTGCCTCTTCCGAGGTGGATGTCCATTCCTGAATGTCCGCCTGTGAGTCCTTTTACATTTATTTGAAATGCTCTGTTAACGTTTGCCGGTGTATGTATGCGTTGAACCTTTGATTTGGCAGTAACATCAATGCCGCCTGCACAACCAATGGTTAATTCATCATCATCTTCAGTATCCAGATTCAATAATATTGAGCCTGATAACAATCCGCCTTTTAACCCAAGTGCCCCTGTCATTCCAGTTTCCTCATCTATTGTAAACAATGCCTCTATAGGTGGATGGGCAATACTATCTGAAGATAAAATGGCCATGATGGCTGCGACGCCAATTCCATTGTCTGCTCCCAAGGTGGTTCCATCTGCTTTTACCCAGTCATCTTCGATTAGCATCTTGATTCCTTCTGTGTCGAAATCAAAAACAGTATCATTGTTTTTTTGATGAACCATATCAAGATGACTCTGCAAAACAACCGTTTGTCTGCTTTCCATTCCTGCCGTAGCTGGCTTCTTAATGATCACATTTCCAATTTCATCGACTTTATGTTCAAGATGTAGAGACTTGGCAAAATCGACCACAAACTGGATCACTTGTTCCTCCTTCTTAGAGGCTCTGGGCACTGCGTTTAGGTTTGCAAAATGATTCCAAAGGCTATTGGGTTGAAGATCTTTTACTTGTCTTTCCATAACATTAATTATAATGGCAATTTACCGATTAATTTAAAATTCATCATGCTTTTTGAAGATCAGTGATCAGCATCCTTATATTTGATTGTATGATTAGATTGATTTCATTTGCATTGATTTTGGGAAGTTTGCTTTCTTGTAAAGCTAAGCAGGTTATGGTTAATAAAGAAAAACATCCGACCCATCAATTTAATGAAGTCGATCAGAGTCCAGGTGTTCGTGATTTTGCAATAAATTTTGAGGATAAGGTTTGGAAAGCGAGGGTTGAATTTCCAGATTCAGACAAAGAAAAATTGCCCCTCATAGTCGGTCTTCATTGGTTGGGAGATAGCACTACTTATGCTGAATATCATGATTGTTTATTGAGTAAAGGATTTACGACCTTTGATGCCATTCTGTTGAGTCCGACCGATGATGGTCTACTTTGGTCAGACAGTTTGAATGTTGAGAAGGTAAATAATTTGATTCTTTGGGCCAAAAAACTTTGGCCTGTAGATGCTTCGAAAGTTATCATTACAGGATACAGCAATGGTGGAAATGGAGCCTGGTATTTCGCAGAAGAATTTCCTGAAACTTTTGTAGCTTCGATTCCGATGGCCTCATTATACAAACCTCAAAAAGCTACAACGGTACCGATGT
>JAHDDD010000414.1 GCA_020629535.1 Saprospiraceae bacterium | reverse complement strand
GCAATGTGGAGTTGCTATTTTCCTGTTTCGTGAAAAAGTCTTCTATCTTTAGGGTCATGAACCGCATCGTGCAATACACCCTGCTTTTCTTGCTCTGTATCTCCCAAGCCTGCACCCAAAAAAACAACGAAACTTTGAATCATTCATCCGAATATAAATTCACGAATGCCCTTGTGCATGAGTCAAGTCCTTATCTCTTGCAACATGCTCACAATCCAGTCAATTGGATGGCATGGAATGATGAAACATTGAAGTTGGCAAAAGAACAGAACAAGCTCATGATTGTATCCATAGGGTATGCTGCATGTCATTGGTGCCACGTGATGGAACATGAGTCTTTTGAAGATGAGCAAGTTGCTGAATTGATGAACAATCATTTTATTCCTGTAAAAGTGGATCGAGAAGAACGCCCTGATGTTGATGATGTGTATATGACAGCTTGCAATATTATTTCAGGACGTGGTGGCTGGCCATTGAATGCTATTACCTTGGCTGATGGCAGACCTGTTTTTGCAGGGACTTATTACCCCAAAGATCAATGGATGAATATCCTTCAGCAGATGATAAAACTAAAGGAAAATGAACCTGAACGGTTGGAAGAAGCCGCAAAAAATATCACTGAAGGAATCCAAAATTCAGATATCATTCCTGCTGTGGATAACAAAGAATTTTCAAGTGAAGTTTTCAGCAACATTATGCGTGATTTCCTTTCGGGAATAGATTTTCGAGAAGGTGGTAATAATCGGGTGCCAAGATTTCCCATGCCGAATAACTTTGAAATGCTATTGAAAAAACATTGGGCCGAGAAAGATGATGAAAGTGCCGAAGCGGTCAAAATAACGCTTACTTCAATGGCCAATGGCGGGATATATGATCAAATTGGAGGAGGTTTTGCCAGATACTCCGTTGATGGTCAATGGAAGGTTCCGCATTTTGAAAAAATGCTGTATGACAACGCTCAACTTATTGGACTATACTCTGACGCATACAAGCAATGGGGTGACCCGCATTACAAGAAAACAGTATATCAAACCGTTGATTGGCTAGAAAGAGAATTACAAAGTGAAGAAGGCGCTTTTTATTCATCTCTCGATGCTGATTCAGAAGGAGAAGAAGGAAAATTTTACGTTTGGGAAACCAATGAATTGGATTCATTGCTGGGTGAAGATGCAAAATTGTACAAAGAATACTACAACTGTACCCCACGAGGCAATTGGGAGCATAAAAACATTCTGCACATCAAAAACGAAGCAGAAAAAGTAGCAAGACAATTTAAAATTTCTCCACAAGACTTGGTCGAAACCATTGACCGAGCCAACGCCTTACTTCTAAAAGAAAGAGAAAAGCGAATTCGACCAGGACTTGATGATAAGGTACTTTGCAGTTGGAATGCATTAACAATCGATGGCTTGCTGCGTGCTTACGAGGCATTTCAAGATGATCGGTTTTACCATTCCGCGAAAGCGGCCATGAGATTCATCCTCAAAAAAATGAAATCTGAAAATGGTTCCCTGTTTAGAAATTACAAGAATGGTAAATCTAGTATATCAGCATTTTTAGATGACTACGCCATTTGCATACAAGCATTGACAAAGTTGTATCAGTCAGATTTTGATGAACAATGGCTGAAAGAAGCGGAAGCAATCCTACATTACGTCAATGCCCATTTCAATTCAGATAATGAGATTTTGTATTATTATACTTCAGATGAAGATACGCCGTTGATTGTGCGAAAATTGGAGTTTAATGACAATGTGATACCCGCTTCTAACTCCATCATGGCAAGAAATCTTTTTGTGCTCGGAAATCTACTTTACAAAAGAGACTGGATCGAAAGATCGGAGAAGATGCTGAATCAAATGTCTGACCAACTATCGTTGCAAGGAAGTGCATCTTTTTATAGCAATTGGATTCAGTTGTATTTCGATCAGATTTTTCCGCCATTTGAGATTGCCATTATGGGGGAAAATGCTGAAGAATTCCGAAAAGAATTGGCTTCAAAATACCATGGAAATAGCTTGATACTTGGTTGTCGTGGCGACAGCGAAATTCCTTTATTGAAGGATAAGTATCAGGAAAATCAAACTTTGATTTACGTATGTCAAAACAAAACCTGCAAATTTCCGGTTAACAACGTCGAAGAAGCATTGAAATTGATCGAACACGTCGTTAATTAGTATTAATTTGGTGTATCTTTGTGATAATCAATGAGGGATTTATTTGCTAGCAGAAATTCTATCATTTTATGAAAAAGACATACATAATTGCCCTACTCATGATGGTTGCAGCCATCACAATTCTCGTCTCAGCTTCCGGGGACATTTCGACATATGCAACATTCAAAGATGCAATAGCTCAAAATGACCGTGTGAAAATTGCTGGTGAACTAGATAGAGAAAAAGATATTTATTACGATCCTGCAAAAGATCCAAATTATTTTTCATTTCACATGTTGGATGGAGATGGTGTATCTAAAGAAGTTGTGATGAGAACAACAAAACCTCAAGACTTTGAAAGATCCGAGCAAGTCGTAGTAACTGGCGCCATGAAAGACAATCAATTTGTTGCAACAGAAATTCTCACCAAGTGTCCTTCGAAATATAAAAACGAGGAAATTTACATCAGGTCTGAAGGTTGATTTTAAGTGCGGTATATACAGGCGAAACGTTATGGGTCGGAAAACTGGGCCATGCGATGGTATTGTTGGGCTTCATGTCTGCTCTTTTCTCAGTAATTAGCTATAGCCTTTCAGCAAATCGAGATGATGTCTCTTGGAAAAATTTAGGACGAATTGGATTTGGCATCCATGGAGTTTCAATTCTCTTGGCCATTGGACTGATCTTTTATGCCATGCATAACTTAATGTACGAATACCGATATGTATTCGAACACGTATCTGATGATCTGCCGATGAGATATATTCTTTCTGCATTTTGGGAAGGTCAAGAAGGAAGCTTTTTATTATGGATGTTTTGGCACATCATTCTTGGTGCTGTCATTATAAGAAAAAAATATACGCTTGAGGCACCTGTGATGGCAACCATCATGATGGTACAAGTGATCATAGGATCAATGATTTTGGGATTGTATTTGGGTTTTGGAGAAGGAGCCATGAAAGTCGGATCCAATCCGTTCCTTCTTATT
>JAHDDD010000413.1 GCA_020629535.1 Saprospiraceae bacterium | reverse complement strand
TAAAATCCCACTTTGAGTGTGTACGCCATTGACTTCAGGATCAATTTCATTCCAACTGGATTGTAGATTGAGTCTGTGTTGAATCCTTAAGAAATTGATCGACCACTCTTGATTGTCTTTTGCAGGAAATCTGATTGCAGCATATGGTATTTTCATTTCACAAGTCCAACCTTCGTCCGTTAGATTTACATCAGAAAACCAAACTGCATCCCAATCAGAGTCCTCCCAACCATTGTTAGCCTTTAAGGCATCGTATTGAACACCTGTTGCACCCACAAGGAATAAGACACCGTCATTTCCATTGCGATAAGTGTCTAACATTATCAAAAAGGCATCCGTGTTACCGACATCATCACGTTGAGTGAGTTGAGTAGAGATACTGTCTCTTGAAACTTCTTCCATAGTCGCAGAGACATAAATGGCTTCATCATCATAAAGTACCTTTACTTCTGTACCAAATTCAGCGACTTTACCTGGGTCTGGATTCACATGAATAAACCCATCAGCTATTTCCGCATTTTCCCAAGCAGCTTCATTGGGTATTCCATCAATTTCTATTTCTTCAGCAATTCGAAATGCATTCAGAGTTTTTTGAGTATGGCCATAGAGTGATAAGAGTAGTAGTGGAAGTATTGCAGTTAGTTTCATCACATTTTGCTTTGTAGCTTAAAGCTTCAAGACGCTTCAAAAGTAAAGTGAGTATTAGTCCATTTCAAGTTATTTAGACAAAACCCACTATATTTTCAATAAATCAAGATAAAATGGCTTAGCTGAATTAATCATGTTTCAAATCTGATAATAATAAGCCTGTAATAAAATTGAAATCGGACCAAGCCGTACTATTGAATACTGAATCGGGAAATCGATGGATTGACATATTTTTTACACTAAATACTACTGAAAACTTAGCGTTATAGCCTTTAATTCCATTTTTAATCCAACTTATCCATGTATTCCCCTAATATTTTATTTCAAATTCTCTTTAATTTTAGTAGGGTTGAAAGCTTTTTGATCGTCTTTATAATATAATAAACCCCAGAATTAAAAAATCTACAGTATGCGTCTACTATTTTTCGCCTTCTTTTTGATTGGCTGGTGCACATTTTCGAGTGCCCAATGTTTTGATGACAGGCACAATACCTCTGCAGCCAATGCTTGGGTATCTTGTGAACTTCAAATGAGTCCCAATGAACTTCGGGGAGAAAGCCACTGGATCCAATATGAACTTGAGGAGCCAAGAAGTTTGTGGCAAATGCAATTATGGAATCTTAATAACCCAGCATATCTAAGCTCAGGGGCTAAAACCTTGGCCATTGATTATTCTCTAGACGGCTTGAGTTGGATTGAGTGGGGAACTTGGGAATTAGCTGAGGCCGAAGCTTCTGGTTTTTATGAAGGTGAAGCAGGTCCTGATTTAGATGGAATCACCGCTCAGTATTTGTTGATTACCATCCTTGAAAATTATGGTGGCGATTGCGCTGGCTTGTCTGAAATTAAAGTAGGGTTAGGAGATCCTTCTGATGTCGAGGATTTGATTGAAGAAATGAATGGTTTTGCTGTTTTTCCAAATCCTGCTGTTGAGTTTACTAATCTAAACATCAATTCTGATTATGCAGAAGCAGCTCAAATCTCCATTACCGATGTTTCTGGTCGTTTGGTTCAAACTGTAAACGCCCAATTGAACAGTGGAGAAAAATTTATAAAGTTGAATCTGGCTTCACTTCAAAATGGTCATTATTTGATCAATTTGAAATCTAAGCATTATGATTTAACAACGGAACTAAATGTTACCAAAATCAATTAACCCCAAACTTTGAGCGACATGAAACAAATATATATACTACTCCTTATTCTTATAAGTTCCGGTACTTTCACAGCACAGTCTGAGTATTTCGGAGCCGGAAATGATGATGGCATCAAAATCACCACCAGTGATGATTTTGATGGTATGTCCGGAGAAAATACAATTAACGCGACTGGAATGGATGCTGAATTGATGGAAGCATCACGTTTTTTGACCCAATCTACTATGGGATTCGATTTTGAAGAAATAGAAAGAACAGCTTCGATGGGATTTGAATCTTGGATAGATCAACAAATAGCTCAGGATTTCGAATATCTGACACCTCAGATGGAAGATATTTGGGATCAGATTTATCCTTGGCATTTTGAATACTATAAGAACATATATTTAGAGCAAAATCCAGGAGCGCCTTTAGATGATGAAGCGATTGCAAAAATTGAATCTGACATTTTTGGTCCATGGGCCGTAGACTTCCATTATGCATGGTGGCAAAACACTTTAGAAGGGCCAGACCAATTGCGGCAAAGAATGGCTTATTCACTGAGTCAAATTCTAGTAGTATCCGTTAATTCTGATTTGAGAGATCATGCGGAATCAATGACTAAGTATTATGATCATATGATCGAGCATGCATTCGGCAATTATAAAGATCTTTTACTTCAAGTCACTTTAAGCCCTTCTATGGGATTGTACCTCAGTCATTATAACAATCCTAGAGAGGTGCCAGAAGAAAATTTACATCCAGACGAGAATTATGCTCGAGAGATTATGCAACTTTTTTCAATTGGTCTCTATGAGTTGAACATGGATGGTAGTCGTAAGCTAGATGCAAATGGCAATTTTATTCCGACCTATGGACAACAGGATATCAAAGAATTGGCGAAAGTATTTACCGGCCTTGGTGCAGGTGAAGTAATGGACAATCCTTGGGTTGACGAACCCTTCTTTGGAATGGATTGGTATTTGGCCATAAAGGATGTGCCAATGAAGATGTATCAAGAATGGCACGAACCAAGTGCTAAAACTCTACTTGGACAATTTGAAATTCCAGCCAATCAAGATGGTATGGAAGATATTGAAATGGCAGTTGATTTCTTATTCAACCATCCTAATGTGGGACCTTTCTTAAGCAGACAATTGATTCAGAGGTTGGTCAAATCAAATCCTTCTCCGGGTTATATCTCCAGAGTA
This sequence comes from Saprospiraceae bacterium, assembly GCA_020629535.1. Lineage (GTDB taxonomy): Bacteria > Bacteroidota > Bacteroidia > Chitinophagales > Saprospiraceae > JAHDBF01. The sequence continues at coordinate 175 of JAHDDD010000413.1, read as the reverse complement.
GCTTCTGTTTTCAATAATAATGGTTCAGGCATGAGAGGAGATTTAGGGGCTGTTGTAAAAGCCATTTTGTTGGATGATGAAGCTAGAACCTGTGAAGAATTACAACATGAAGACAACGGCAAATTGACAGAACCATTATTGAGAATGACCAGAATTGCCAAAGCACTTAACATAG
>JAHDDD010000412.1 GCA_020629535.1 Saprospiraceae bacterium | reverse complement strand
AAGGTGAAAATGCAAATGTTGAGATTAAAGAATTGATTGTGGACGGCCTTAGGTGTTGGCGTCTTGACAAAGATCAGCAAACGAGCTTATTGATTTTCGCTAAGAAGCTAAAAGGCAACTCTATTGTCATGGACCAGATCATCAAGGATCTTTCTGGAAACTGAGTTAGTATTTCACGAAAGTATCAAAACCCAGTGTTGGTACTTCAAGTGCATATGGTTTTATATCTGATATGATCAAAATTTAATGGTCAATTTTATCAAGCATCAGCTTCAAGCCTCCCAAACAAGAACAAATAACAAGCAAAAAGAAACACCAAATACACCATCCCTTCCCATGGAGCTACGACATGAAATGTCTCATTCGGAGGCAAGGTAATCCAAAAGCCTTCTGGTACCTTCCTGACCAACTGGAAAGGATCAGCTTTGTCGTATACACTCAATAGGGGAGTAATCAAAATGGCACTGATCAATGCCCAAGAAAAGAGTAAAGGTGTTACAAACTTTTTTCGAATAGCCTTTTTAGAATTATCCCCATCGATACCCAGTGATTTTAAAATCAACAAACCCATCGCCGCTCCCAAAAGATTGGTGATCACATCATTGAAATCGTAGTAATCTGTTCGTTCCGGTGCAAGGTAGAAATACTGATACGCCTCATCTATCGCTCCGGCAAGGGTGGACAAATACAAAGTACCTATATAATTATTGATCAAAGGAAAAAACAGGATGGCAAATACTGCATATTGTACATAATGTATGGATTCAATATTGATCACAAACAAAAAACTATTGACCAGTATCATCAATAAGATCGTAAACCCAAAACCAAATAGAAGTAAGTTTTTGCGCTTTGATGACCGTATGCGTTTCCAAAGTGATGCAAAAATAGCAATCAACAAGATGGCACATAAAACAAGGATGACTAAATTATAATTGCTTCGCCCAAGTGGTTTGAAAATGCCATTGATGAAAAGTCCAACTTGCTCATGTGGAAGAACCACGACTAGGTAGTAGATAATAAGAATGACGATATTGGCAATCTTATGATTGGAAAGCCATTTGTAAAACTTCCTCACTTTAATTTGTAATCTTTAATGGCATCCACAAATTTGTCCAAATCTTTTTCGTTGTGGTAAACATTCGGGCTGATCCTCAGCAGGTTTCTGTTGTTACTCAATTGTTTGACGACTTTGGTGTGAATGTTGTTTCTGGCCAAATGTTTTTTCAATTGAACTACACTTTGACCATCAGAATAAAGTGCAGCTAATCCATTGGCATGTTCATTTTCTAAAATCTTAAATGGACCGGATTCATCCAATTTTTCCTGCCAATATTTTTGAAGATATTGTAATCTTTTCAATTTCCGGTCTGTGCCTATGGCATCATGCCACAACAACGCCGAGTAGACACTGGCCTCACTTGCAAAATTGCGTGTGCCCAGATGTTTATATTTCACATAACTGTTTTCATCTTTTTCGTAAGAAGCAAATACACCTCGAACATCCTTTAATTTTTCTTTCTTCACATACATGATACCGGTACCAATTGGCGCAGAAACCCATTTGTGTAAACTGGCAGCATAAAAATCACAATCATAATGTTTTACCGAATGTGAAAATTGTCCAATCAACTGGGCTGCATCTACGCAACTGTATGCACCATTCTCCTTGCATAAATTTACAAGCTTCTTAACCGGCAACAACGCACCTTCTCGATGCGTCACAGCAGTTATCAATACGAATGAAGTTTTTTCATCTATTTTGGTGGAGTAGGCATTGAGTATTTCATCATCAGACATGGGTAATGTAATATCAAGACTTCGAAACTCAAGTCTCTCTCTTTTGCACTTGTGTTTCAAAGCATTGATAGAATATGGATAGTCAAAACTTGCGGCGACCACATTTGATCCTTTCTTTAATTTTACACCTTCGATGATATTGGTCAAACCTTCAGTGGCATTTCTGTTTAAGACCAAACATTCTTGATCACAATCGATCATTTTTGATATGCTCTGTAATGATTTTTCTACAAACCTTTGACCAACATGTTTTTCAAACTCATATGGCGCTTGACGATTCATTTTCTTGATGTTCTCAAACCATTTCTCTTCCACAGGTAAGCATACTGTTCCGACACTTCCGTTGTTCAAATTCATCATTCTGGAAGCAGCAATAGGGTAGTGTTTGCGGAGATTCCGCCAATATTTTCGGTCATTTCCTTCTTGGCCAACTTGCTCCAAGACAGCAGGCGCTATCAGACATGATTGAAAAAATCCCAAAAATGATCTTCTGTCCATTCTGCGAATCTCGTTAATCTTCGTTAAAATTGGGTATTGAAGCTCAGACAAGAATATTTTTATTGAAATTTTCATTGATTCTATGACCAAGCTCTTCTGCTTATTCCTACTTTCTGCGTTTTCGTGCATGCTCCATGCGCAAGATAAGGTCATAGATCTCCCATATTTCCATGGGGTCGCGGCAAGTGCGGGTGTCAAAGCCGAATTGATCGAATCTGACCATCGGAAGGTGGAAATTTATGTAAAGAAAGGTGATGCAGAAGACCTGAAAGTAAAAGTCTCAAATGACATTCTAAAATTAAGTTGGCACACAAGTTCTAGTTGGGGAAAGAAAAGAAGTATGCATGTCAAGGTTTATTTTACTGATTTGGAATTGATTAAAGCCAGTTCTGGTTCGCACATCTCCAACGATCAATGCATTAGCATTGAAGAATTAGAATTGGATTGCTCTAGCGGAGCCTACCTCGCCCTTGATTTAGATTGTACCGATCTTGTAGTAGATGTCAGTTCCGGAGCGAGCGTTAATCTTGTGGGTTCTGCCAATTCCCAAAATGTAGATGTGAGTTCTGGAGCAAGTTATAAAAGCCCAGACCTGATTTGCAAAAGTGCTACTGTGGAAGCTTCGAGTGGAGCATTCGCCAAGGTGTATGCGACTGAATATTTTAAAGGACGTGCCAGTTCCGGAGGAGCAATACGCTATGGAGGAAATCCGATCAAAGTAGATGTCAAAAAAGATAAATGGTCAGGAGGATCTGTTTCTAAACTTTGATTTTGCATCCATCATGTTTTCAATTTGATTTTTCTAGTAAAGAGAGAGCTGCAAATCATCCGAGCGCCTCAGATTTTTAAAAAAAACATGACGAATAAAATTTCAACTCACACTTGGTATTCAATGTGAAAATTTTCT
>JAHDDD010000033.1 GCA_020629535.1 Saprospiraceae bacterium | reverse complement strand
TGAGTTTTTTGATTTTTTTAGCGGGAATGCCTGCGTAAATCCATCCTGATTCTAGGTGCATGCCTTGGGTGACGACAGCACCAGCAGCTACAATGCACTCTGCTTCTAGTACTGCATCATCAAGAATGATGGCCCCCATACCAACGAGAACCAACGGTTTGATATGACATCCATGCACTATGGCTCTATGGCCAATGCTTACATCATTTTCTATGATGGTATCATTCTTCCCAAAGGTGCCATGTATGATCGATGCATCTTGGATATTGACGCGATCGCCAATATGGATTTTATTGACATCACCGCGTATAACGGACTGGAACCATACGCTTGATTCTGCGCCAATCTCCACATTCCCAGTAACGGTAGCATTGGCTGCTAACCAAGCAGTATCATGAATGTTTGGGGTCCAATCTTGATATGGAAGAATGAGAGCCATTGATCAATCATCCGAAGGTTTCGCTTCGCTCATTGGGCTCAACTTGTAACCAGCTTGCTTGAGCAAATTGATCACCCCTTCTCTACCCGCAAGGTGCCCAGCACCAACAGCAAAAAAGGTGACTCCTTCTTTCATGTAATTTTCCATGAGTGGAATCCAATTCTTATTTCGATTGTTGAGAAACAGGTCTTCATAACCAGCAAACTCAGAGTCTTCTGCTTCTACTGCTTTGACCATTTCAACAATGTTTTGATCTTTATAAATCTTGGTCAACATTTCCAACTCATTGGACTCACCTGAGCTGGCTTTGATTGTCTCTACCAACATTTCAGCTTGCGTCGAATAAGGTATGGAATCAAATAAACTGATTTGGTCATCCATGGTCTCAAGACCAGCGACATCTTTTTCAGCTTGTTGGGCAAGTTCGTAAAATTCCATTTCGTAAGATTTCATACCGCCATCATCTTCCATTGCACCTGGCTGTATATCTCCTTCTGCAAAAACAGTAAGGAACATCGGCTTCAATTTCTCCATCATGAACATCGGCAAACCCATATCAGCGAAATGATCATTGACAAGCTTATAATCTTCTTCAGAAAGCAAGTCTTTAATGGTCATTCCATCTTTCATAAATGCTTTCGTCATCATCCCCATAATGTTGCCCATATCAAACATGTCATCAAGATCAATTTCGAATACAATCCTTTCCGAAATATCGAATGACTCTTTACTATTTTGAGGCCAGAAAAAATCTTTTGAGTCTATGAGGTGGATCGTACCATATAGATATGAAGGCTTTTCCATTCCTTTCCCTTCAATTTTCCATAATAATGAATTGGCAAGATCAAGTCCATCAGAAGAATCTGATTGGCTTTTGGCTTCCATTTGCACGGGCTCACCTGCCGTAGAAATTTCTCCTTTTACAGCTTCTGTTTGATTATTAGAAACCAATTCTTTTTGGCCTTTACAGGCACTAAAAAAGAATGGCAAAGACAGTAATGGGAGAAGATATAAGAGCTTTCTCATGAAATTATATGTTCAATGTTCTTCAATTAAACCGTAAATATAACTGCATTGTTTCATTAAATGGCAGATGTCGACTCATACATCAAAATGGCGGCTGCCACAGAGACGTTTAAAGATTCCACTTTCGTGGAATGCCCAGGTATCGTCAATATCCCGTTGGCTATGGATTTTAGTTTTGAAGAAACGCCATTTTCTTCTGATCCCAATATCAAAGCGATAGGATAACCTTTGTCGATGGTAGAGACATTGGTCCCTGTCATATCTGAAGCATAGACTTTCACTCCAAAATTTTGCATGTATTCCACCGAATTGACCAGGCTTTTTTCACGACACACATACAAGTCAAGTAGTGCTCCCACCGAGGTTTTTATAGAAAAGGCATTGATTCGCGCTGAAGATTTCATGGGCACGATCAGTACCTGAAATCCAAACCAAGCCGCACTTCTGGCTATGGCTCCCAAATTTCTCACATCTTCAATGCCATCCAAAACAAGAATTCGTGGCACCAGACCTTTTTCATACAGAAAAGGTAGAATGTCTTCAATTTTATGGTATTGTATGGCTGAAATTTGTGCAACTACACCTTGATGATTGGTGTTTTTGGCCAGTTCATTCAACTTTTTGGGTGGAGAAACAATCATCGGAATGGAACGAGATTTACAAGCCTTTCTGATTTTAATCTCAAATTCGCCCCTCAAAGATTGGTCAATCCAGAGTTTTTCAATGGTTTTGCCTGCATCGATCGCTTCTTCCACTGGTTTTCTTCCAATCACAAATTCATCTTTAGTCACTATTGACATGTCAATATTTATTATACTTAAATATAATTGTCGGCACAAGTAATATCGTTAAAATTAGCTAAATTCGGCTCACTTTGATTGCTATATTTAGACAATAAAAAAACCTAGAGAATGAATCGCTTAATCTACATTTTACTTTTTAGTCTATTGACTTCCATGGTCAGTACAGCCCAGGAGTCTTCAAGAAAGGATTTTGCCGTGCAATTTGTGCAGGAGAATGCTGAATCATGGGGATTTACAAATGCTGATATTGAAAACATGATTATCACGGATGTGGTGCATCATAAACACATCGATGCAGTATCCGTTTATTTTATCCAGAGTTACAAAGGTATTCCTATTCAGGATGCTGTTATGAACATCAATCTGGACAAAGAAAACAAAGTATTCTTCCACCGTACGAATTTCCTTGACAATGTAAAACAAAGGGTCAATGCTTCAACAGCAAACCAGAGCCCTGAGACAGCATTGACTGTTGCTGCAAAAGAACTTCACATCGCAGTTAACAAAAAATCTACTGAGGATTTCATGAAGGTTGGAAAAAACGAATACGTTTTTGACCGATCAAACATTTCAAAAAGGAATATTCCAGTCAACCTCGAGTATACTCAATTGGAAGATGGAAAGTTGGCTTTGGTTTGGAAAGTCGACATTGATATGAAACTAAATCCTAACACCTGGACCATTAACGTGGATGCGAATTCAGGTCAAATTGTGAACAAGAAAAACAAAACGCTCTACTGTTCATATGATTGGATGGATTATGGAAGATTGGATGAACACTACAATTGTGATCATGAAGGTCATGACCATTCGCATGAGCATATTGCCAATATTTCGAAAGTAGAAGAAGTATTAGGTAACACTAGCTCTTCAATTTCAGGAACATACAAGGTATATGCACTACCTGCTGAAAGTCCAATTCATGGACCACATGTTAGTGTAACGAATCAAGAGATTTTGACCGCAAGTCCATATGGATGGCATGATGTTGATGGTATCGATGGTCATGATTATACCATTACTAGAGGAAACAATGTTCATGCATTTCAAGACAGTGATGGAAACGGTGAGTCTGCCGGCGATGAGCCAGATGGAGGAGATTCACTTGTTTTTGACTTTGAGCATTTAATCACTGAAAATGCAGAATTTAACTACGATCCTGCGGTTGTGAATTTGTTCTATGCTAACAATATGTTTCATGACATATTATATGGTTTCGGTTTTGACGAAGCAGCTGGTAATTATCAAGTAGAAAATTACTCCAACTTAGGTGCTGATGGTGATCCAATCATTGCTTTGGAAGACGCACCAGGAGCCGCAAACAATGCCTCTTTCGGTCCGACGGGAGATGGAATTCCTGGATTCATGAGTATGGGAGTTTGGACTTCAGGCTCATCCGTATTTTCTATAAGCAGTCCTGAACCTATTGCAGGGCCAGTTGAAGTTGGAACTTCTGCAGCTGATAACAGTTGGGGCCACAATTGGCAAGCCGACATGATCAATGTAGAAGCAGAGGTAGCACTTGCCAGAGATTCAGATGCACAAAGCCCAACCCAAGCATGTGGAGAAGTCGTAAATGGTGATGAAGTAGCTGGAAAAATTGCATTGATCGACCGTGGTCTTTGCGAATTTGGAACAAAAGGATTTAATGCTCAGAACGCTGGTGCGGTCGGTGTGATTATCTGCAATGTTGTCGGTGTAAACGGTGGTGACGGTGAAGAAACCATCAACATGGCAGCGGGTGCTGATGGAGTCAATGTTACCATTCCAATGGTATTTTCACCAAAGTCAACCTGTGATAGAATTAAGGCATCTATTGGTTCAGGAGTACCAGTGAAAGTAAGTATGAATAATGAGCAAGATACTGGACCTTCTAACTTCAACAGTTCATTTGACAATGGCGTAATATTTCACGAATACGGTCACGGTTTCAATGGGAGAGTTTTGGGAGGACCTAATTCTGCTGCTGGTCTTGGTAATGCAGAACAAATGGGAGAAGGATGGTCAGATTACTTTTCTGTAGCATTTACTCAAAAAGCTGATGATCTAGGTACTGATCCTAGAGGCATTGGAACATATGTGTTTGGTCAATCACCAAACGGAAGAGGAATCAGAAGATTTCCATATTCAACAGACTTTGAAAAAAGTCCATACACATACGACTTGATCAAAGGAATTGGTGCAGAGCCACACGGAGTTGGAGAAGTTTGGGCAGCAGTTATTTGGGATATCAACTGGATGATGAGAGACCTATATGGATTTGATCCGGATTGGAGCAATACCGAATCAGGAAATCATAGAGCTCTAAGACTAATATATGATGGTATAGCATTCCTAGGAGGTTCTCCAGGGTTCCTTGATGCCAGAGATGCGTTGATTGCCGCAGATAATCAAAATTGGGATGGTATTCATAACTGTGCTCTTTGGGATATATTCGCAAAAAGAGGCATTGGATTTTTCGCAGATCAAGGATCATCAAATGATGCTGATGATGGAACAGAAGATTTTGAGCCATTACCAACTTGTATCCAAGCCCTAAAAATTCGTAAATCTGTAGACGATTTCATTACTGCTGGAGATCCAATGACCATTACGTTGGATATTGCCAACCACAAACTAGAAACGGAGACAAACGTTGTGGTTACAGATGAGTTACCAGAAGGTCTTTCTTATATAGAAGGTTCAGCTAGTCAGGATGCCATGGTAAATGGTAATATGATCATCTTTGAATTAGGAGATGTTGCATCACTAGCAGAATTTCAGATCACATATCAGGTAGATACAGATCCGGACTTTAAATCTACCTCTAGTCTGTACCAAGATATAGAAGGAGATATTTCAGCTTGGGATATCCAAATTGTTGAAAACACAAATATCTGGAACAAAACATCATTGGAATCAAGATCAGGCAGTTTCGCTTGGGGTATCGATGCTCTTGAAACAGCATCTGAACAAATTTTAATCTATCAAGACCTTGATGTTGTTGGTACAAATCCGGTTTTGAGATTCTACCAAAAATACAATACTGAGGTTGCTTCAGATGGAGGATTTGTTGAAGTTTCAAGAGATGGGACCAACTGGTTTACTCTTAGAAGTTCTGATTTTATCAGAGGAGGTTATAACACTGCTATTGCCTACGGAACATTTGCTATTCCTGCATTGGAAGGATTTACAGGATTTACTGAAGATTGGGAAGCGGCTTATGCTGATTTGAGCGAATATGCAGGAGAAACCATCCACGTGAGATTCAGATTCGGAACCGATGATAATACAAATGCTACCAATACAACATTTGTACCTGGTTGGTACCTAGATGATTTTGAATTAATTGACTTGTTCAAATATGAGGCTGCAGCTTGTATTTCTTCTGACAGTGAAGAAGATGTATGTACTACCAAAGGAGTAACACTTGTTGATTCAGATGCGATCCTTTCTGTAGACGATCTTTCTAAAGATGGTTACAGCCTAAGTTTATCGCCAAATCCAGCTTCAGACTTTGTCACAGTTGGAATTGGCAGTGAGGTAACTGGACAAGTACTAATGAACCTAAGATCATCAGATGGACGAGTTATGAATTCACAACAGCTGAATATCACGAATTCAGAAACTTTTGTTAACTTAGACACAAGTAATCTCCCTTCCGGGTTATATTTTGTTTCAATACAATCCGGTCATAAATTTTTAACTCAAAAACTGGTCATCAAATAAAGAACTATTAGGGCGATTATTGCAAGCGGAGGTTAACCATCCCACGGTTTCCTCCGTTTTTTTATTGCCTAATTTTCACTTGATTATACATTAATAATGTGTTTAATGTTAGTTAATGTGTAATTTTATATTTCATTAAATGCCCCCTTGTGATGAATTCTAAATGTATCTTCTTCGGGCTGATCATCCTGACATCTTCGTTCCTTTCTGCACAACAAATAGATTTCGGTCCAGCTGAATATTTGGTCGATCATCCTGTTGAAATGACAAACTTTAACTTTCCCATAGTCCCCATTGATCTGGAAAATGACTCCATTTTTGACTTTGTTGGAACAAATGCTGCCGAAAACTTCATTTTAGACCGGAAAGAAGACTTGGTTTTTAATTTTCAAAATTTACCCTTATCGGGAAATGGTCGGATTTTGACTGCCATCGATATCAATGGAGATGGGATGCAAGATGCGGTAACAGAAAAATACATACTCGCCAACACGAATGGAAACCTAGAACCAAGCTCCATCAATGGTCTTGGGTCTGGTGTCATTCTTCACGTGGCTGACTGCAATGGTGATGAACTTCCAGATCTCATTGTTGTAGAAAGTGCCGCTCTGCAAAATGACAAATTGGTCATCTATTGGAATGAAGGCGAATTTGCATTTACAAAAGAAATCATTGAAGAAGGAGCAGAACGATACTCCGCTATTACCACTGGCGATCTTGATGCAGATGGCGATCTCGATATTGCAACCACCATCCAATTTTCGGATACCTATGTCAAATTTTTTGTCAATTTGGGTGAAGCAGGTTTCGCACCACGATTTCTTGACACATTCACCGACGAAGATATCAATGTCAATATTGACAATATCATCATGAATGATCTTGACCTCGATGGACTGGATGAGTTGATTCTTACATCAAAAGATACAGGCTTTATCGTTTTCAGAAATCTTGACAATTTCCAAGGGCCGGCAGAATTCCTTTCAGATAAGATCAGCAATGAACACATATTCGCTGTAAAGCAAGCAGATCTTGATTTTGATAGAATTGAAGATCTCGTTTACCTCTCATTCAATGGTGAGGATACTTTACGTTTGAATTACATCTTGGCTGATTCTACTTTTTTCCATGAACCACAAAAATTATATCAATACGAATCAAACGGTATCCCAGATGTGGCCCGAAACCAATTTCACTTTAACGCCCTTCATATCACCGGCTTTGATTTTGATGGAAGTCAAGATGTACTATTGACTACGAGTACAAGCACAGATACAGAATCTGTATTCATTTTTGCCAATAACGAAACACCACCCATCCTCGATGAAGATGGTGACGGATATGACAATACTGTTGATTGCGATGATTTAAATCCTGAAATAAATCCTGGTGCAGAAGAGATTCCAGGAAATGACATTGACGAAGATTGTGATGGTGTGGATGGTCTCACCGACTTAGATATGGACGGCTATCTTTCTGATGTCGATTGTAATGATCTTAATGCTGCTATCAATCCAGGAGCTGTAGAAGTCGCCAACAACAATATTGATGAAGACTGCGACGGAGAATTATTGATCATCGATGTGGATGAAGACGGATATAATTCTGATGTCGATTGTGACGATGAAAATCCTGATATTTATCCTGGCGCCGAAGAAATAGCCAACAATGGAATTGATGAAGATTGTGACGGATTTGATCTCTTCGATCCATGCTTCTGTCATTTTGAGGGAACGTATATAGCCACCGTTAGTATTATAGCATCTGATTCATTAGACAGTTGGATTGCATGCTCAGGAAACATCTGGTCTGGATTTATAGAATGGGCATTGAATGATGATGGTACATATACATCTTTGAGCACAACGAATGATTCCACTTATGTTGATTATTCCTTAGGTTCTGCATTTGCATGTCCTGATTCAAGCCAAGTTGATTTTTCTATTGGAGACCTTAGGGTTGTTGAGGCATGTACTACAATCAGAATTGACGGGACCGGAGATAACGGTGAGACGTATGTGATTGACAACTTCGAGGCAGATGCATCCACTATTACATTTGCTTGGTCAAATTCTCTAGGTCAAACTGCCAATGTAGAATTACGTAGAGTCGATCAATTGGATTGGTTCTGTGATGAGAATTCCTTATTTGATGACGATATGGATGGATATCTTTCGGACGAAGACTGTAACGATGAAAATGCTGACATTAATCCGGGTGCTGTAGAAATTCCAAACAATGACATTGATGAAGATTGTGATGGTGAAGCATTCATGATCGATGAAGATGGAGACGGATTCAATTCAGATGAAGATTGCGATGACACCAATCCAGATATAAATCCAGATGCTGAAGAAATTCCTGCCAATGGTGTTGACGAAGATTGCGATGGAATGGATGGACCATTGTCCACCAATTCAGCAGCCAAATTAGAATGTAAAATATATCCGAATCCTACTTCAAATGTACTCAATATTGATATGATCTCAGCAGGTTCATTTGATGTCAAAATCATCAATTCTCTGGGACAAAGCATTGAGGTAAAACAAGGAGTAATGGGATCAATCAATATTCATCTTGATGGCTATGAATCTGGATTTTACCTTGTATCTATCAAAGAAAACGGCCAATTCAACCGTAGTTTGGTACGAAGCATTATCGTAGTAAAATAATATTTCGAAAAATGCCATAGCTTCATAATTATTCTTGTTATTTTCATGAAAAATACTGAGAATGATATGAAACTTACTAAACTTTACACCCTTATTCTAAGCTGTTTTCTAGCACTTCCTTTTGCTAGTAATGCACAAATGGCCAGTGGTTCGCTGGCACCAAATTTTGTTGCCACAGATATTGAAGGCAATGAATATGAACTTTATGATCTGCTATCCCAAGGATATAAGGTAATCATTGATGTTTCTGCAACTTGGTGCGGGCCATGTTGGGATTATCACCAACAAGGAGCGCTCAAAGACATCTGGAATCAATATGGTCCTGATGGCTCACAAGAAATTTTCGTTATTTTCATTGAAGGTGACGATTCTACTACTTCTGATGACCTCAATGGCGTCGGTGGCACATGGAATTGGGTTGAAGGAACGCCTTATCCTATGTTTGATGATGCAGGTTATGTAGCCAATTTATTGGAGATCGCATACTACCCTACCGTATATACCGTTTGCAGTGACGGACTGATATACGAAACAGGTCAGATTTCTGCAGCACAACATTATAGTTTTGCGACAGAACTCGATTGTCAAGCCAAAGTCAATGATCAAGGATTGAGCTCGAGCAGATCTTTGATTGGTAGTTGTGATGAAGACATTCAAACTGAAGTTCAACTCATCAATTTTGGAACTGATGAACTAAGTACTGCTACCATCGAATTGACTGGATGCGACAATTGTCCACTTCAACAAACTTGGGAAGGTAGTCTTGGTTATTTTGAAAATGAGAGCATTGTGTTTGAAGATGTTCAAATGAGTGATGATGGAAGACTTTCCTACTCTATTGATGTTGACGATGAGATTTCTGCCAACAATGATGTTATTCAAGAATATATCATTGGTGGAGTGGAAGCTTCAACCTCGATTTCCATTTCGTTAAAAACAGATTGCTGGCCGGGAGAAACTTCTTGGGTCATTGAAGATGCAGATGGAAATGTAGTAGAAAGAAGTCCTCTTTACAGTGAGCAGAATACAGAATACAATCACTTCTTTGTTCTTCCAGGTACAGGCTGTTATAATATTGTTTTGAGTGATAGTTATGGAGACGGATTCAATGGTTCTGCGTATCCTGATTGTGGTCAAGATGGATTTTTCAATTGTACAACTGATGTGGGCGACATCATCATTGAAGATGGTTCGAACCAATTTTCATCTATGTTAGAGGTAATCAATGCCAGTTCAACTACATCAGTTACAGAGACAGGAACTATGCAATTGGATGTATTTCCAAATCCGGCTACTGATAATATCACAATTGAACTTCGCGATTTAGATGCTTCAAATATTCAGTTTGAAATTTTCTCAATGGATGGAAAAGAATTGTTGGATGTTGCGAAGCAAGTCAATGCTTCAGACTTTACATTCAATATGAATATAAACTCACTTAGTGCAGGTCTCTATTATTTGATCGTCACAGACGATCAAAATAGATCACTGCACAAGAAGTTGGTTGTGGAATAGAATTTATTCAAAGGCTAAATAAAAAAAGGTAGTTGCATCGCAACTACCTTTTTTGTTTCTCACAACTTTTGCTCAAACAACCACTTCAATGTTGCCGGATCTTCCATCGCTTGATCCCAGACCAAATGATCGCCTTCAGGATATTCGAAGTACTCAAAACTTCCTCCTAAAGCCGTATTCAAACTATCAACATCTCTGGAAAGTGATACAGGCACAACCGGATCTTTGGCACCATGAAAAACACGCACAGGTTTTTTAATCACCTCTTTTAATTTGTCGAGATCTGCTCCTCCACATATGGCAATGGCAGCAGCAAACCACTCAGGTCTTCGACAAAGTAAATCAAAAGTACCAAAGCCTCCCATAGAAAGTCCCGCTAAGTAAACCCTCGAAGTATCCACCCTGGGATGTTGTCGAACTTGTTCAATGAGTTTTTCGACCTCCTGCATGGGCATGGTCATAGCTCCTTCTGAATCGACGGTCCAAACATTGTCGTTGATACTAACGGGCGCCCAATATTTGTCAAGCGGACATTGAGGGAAAATAGCAATGTGTGGATACTTTGCCTGGGTGGAGCTATCCTGCAAAAATTTTGCAATATGGTGTAATTGAAATTCATTGTCGTTGCCTCGTTCGCCAGCACCATGAAGAAAAACGATGACAGGATATTTTTCCAAGTCTGTGTGAGATTCAAGAACTCGGAAAGGAATATTGATTTCAATATTTTGTAAATCGGAGATATTGTCTTTTTTATTTTTCATTGAGTTACTCTTCGGAGTGCATGCTTCGAATGAAAGACCGATGAAGATGAGCAAATAGATGATTGATTTCAATGGTATGATTTTAATGTTTGAAAAATGAGATGGTATGAATTTAAGATAAATCTTCAACTTTCATTTTGTCTATCAGGTCTTTGAAGTATTGAGCATTCCAAATATTTAAAACCTCATCATCTTTAATGAATCTTACAACATCTTCCTTGATGCTTTTAAAAGATACCGATTCGATTTTTTCGAGCAGCAAATTGATAATCTGTTCTTTTGAAATCGTGTCTTCTTTCCAATCATTTGTGTCCTTTGCTCTGGATAAGAAATGATTCATATCTAAGGGAACACCTTTTCTTATATACCATTCAAGGTCATACCAATCTCTTCCTTTTACCCTATTTTTCCACTTTCTAAATAGAAGTGCATGTAACTTATCAGCAAACAAACATGGTTTAGTAAAAGATTTCACATAGAAAGAAAATGGACGTAGTAATAACTTTTCTTCAGTTTGAAAATTTAATGGAGGCTGCCGATCAACTTCCAATTTAATTTTCAAGGTCTTATTTGATCTGACTCCAGTTTCTTTGATGATTTCTTCGAGTACAATTTCTTGCCAGATCGTTTCAGCTTTCAGAAATGCTGAATCAATAGTCGTCTGCTTTGTTTTTTTCTTCTCATTGATACTTACGGTTAATCCCAATGAAATAAACTCATCCAAAATGGTTTTAAAATATGGCTCTATTGAAAAATTAGAATCTGGTTTAAGCAAAGAAAAATCCAAGTCTTCCGAATACCTGTCCAATCCATAAAAAATTCTCAATGCAGTTCTTCCGTAAAAAGCGGCTTTCTCAAAGAAATCAGTTCTTGACAAAGCCGCTAAAGTAATCTCTTGCATTATTTCTCTTAATGCAGATAGTATTTCTCCCTCATTCTGAGGATTATATTCCTCCAACCACTCTTTAATCATAATTGCACAAGAGTTTTAATAAGCATTTTTAGACTACTTTTCTTTGGAGCATCTTTGATCCACAACTTTATAAATTCAGTATCCAATGTGCTTAATACTTCTGGATCAAGTCGAAGATCTTCCAATAAAAATGCTTTTGTTTGCTTTACGCTTCTAAGGTTGATTTTCGGAGTCAAAACAATTTTGTCGCATAAAGCTTTTTCAGGCGAAGCAATTAATGTTGTTTGCTTGCTTGAATACTTTATGCTTTTTATACCATAAGAGTAATACGGTAATTTTAATTGTTGATAGCTAAATCTCCCAACTGGCGTTTTATACACTTTTGGCGTTTTTATTGTTACTGAGCTTATCTCATAAGCTCTTTCTGGTATCATGTTCCAATAGGACAATGCTGATTCTAATGAAACATAACTTGGCCCTCTTAGATGATTAGCTATTAGAAATGGCTCCGGCGCTGGTAAGTCTAACTTGGGCCCAACTATATATAAGCCTCTCCTTATAGAAAGAAGCTCTTTGCTTTTAAGTAGCTCACTAATTTTATCATTTGGTCTTTTATAATCCTCAAGTAATTCAAGCATCATGTATCTTGATAAAGGAGCTTCGGTATAATTCTTTACCTTGATTCTAAAGTCAGGACGTTCAGTCATACATTGTAATTATTTTACTACATAATCGGCCATATTCCGATTATCTACCCCAAATATAACATATTTTTGTTGATTTATCTACACATAATCGGATTTTTTCCGATTATCTATCAACATATTGGCATTTTACCTAAACTGAAATCTCTACATGGCAAATGCATTGAACCACAATTTGCGAGACTTATTCAGGCTCAGGTTTAGAAGAGAGCAAGTGCCTTCATTCTGAATAATGATGGGATGATGTAGAATGATGCGGCATGATGGAATGATTCGTACGACGGGAATTATCATTGATGCCATCAATAATGAAAACTGATCTTAATGCACTTCAAGACAAGATAATTAATTCCCCTCCGATGGAGGGGTGGATTCGACGAAGGAGAAGACGGGGTGGTTTTATCAGTGTGAAGAAGTAGAATACAGCAACTTACATTCAATCCCTCAATCACTATTTTCGCTCCTTCTGAATAATGATGAATGATTTCTGATTATTATTTAACTTAACTATAGAGAGCTCGACAAATTCCATTCCGGATTACATAAACTAGTACAAGCAAAGCCAAAAGAAGCATAGCTCTCCCGATTTGGTCCCGATACATCGGGATAAATTGGGTGCGGGAGCCGGCAATGAGCTTCGCTTTTAAATCGGGATGATTTTTTGCATACTTTTTCATCGAGGAAAAAGTAAGATACTTTGTAAAAAGTAAATTGACAAAGTACTAGCGAGAAATTAATTTACCCACTAATTCCCCAACTAAATCCATAGAGAACAAAATCATTGTAATTGGATAAAGATTCAAGATGGACATTTTCAAAACGATAATTATAGACGACAAAGAAAGACAAACCCTTATACACATTAATATTAATTCGTGGATTGAATTGAATTATAAAATCTGCACTTTCCAGGAGTGATTGAAAATATAGGAATCGATATGAAAAGTTGATTTTATTCTCAGCGATGCTGTAGCCATTTTCTAATATGAACAAAAACAAGCCATTTTTTCTCGTTGAGATATCTCTATCACTATTAACAAATTCGGAACCATTGTACGTTGAATTTCCTTGGGCAATAGCTCCGAGCAAGGACAACTCCATTTTTCCTCTATCCAGTTCGGAACCTAAGCCTACTCCATAATTGTGCCTCTTATTTATCCTATAAATTAGATTATTATCAAAGTAAGAAAACAACCCAGGATAAAGTTTCTTACTTCCTTTCGGATAATATTTCAGAGTAATGAGGTCATTCCAATTGTCTTCTAATAGAATTGTATTTGTTTTGTTGTACCTATAAGTTGTGCGGTTTTCAAGGTGCCAATTTTTATACAAAAAATCTAAGTTGAAACCACTCCTAAAGACTGCTTGATTAAAAGTACCTGAAAATCTTCTACCTGATAGATTCAAGTCTACACTGTATTGCAAACTGTCTTTATTGCTCTGCCCATAACCAGGAGTAATTATCAAGTACATCCATATCAGCAAATAAATATATGCTTGTCTATGCTTAATTTTTATTTTCATTTCGAATCAATACACGTTACTTACTTACCTCCTTTAGCAATTCCATTGCAGATATTTTTCCAAAATCGTTGGCGGCCAACGGACTGGCTCCAGAGATTAATTTCCTATCCACATGGCAAGTATTGTCTGCTTGATCATTGATAATCGATACACCCAGCTTGTTTAACTTCTCTCCAAACTTCCAAGGCATATGTCCAGGCATATATCCCATCATAGGTGTTTGCTCATCGACAGCATCTGGAAATGCAGCAATTTTGTAACCGTTGTAAATAAAAGAGTCTTTCTTCCCATCTATGTCGGCAGCAAGCAGAGCGGCAGGTCCATGGCAGATGGCCAACATATGCATGTCACTTCTATGTGACCAATGAATGAGTTTAGTCAAATCTTGATTCTCAGGTAACCCGAGCATGGCACCATGTCCACCGGGAAGATAAATTGCTATATAATTCTCTGCAGTACTATCATTTAATGATGTTTGAACAAAGTCTGCCAAACTACTCGGCTTGTCAAATTGATTTTTATACTCGGAATACAATGCCATTATATTTTCATCTTTTTCTGGCATGGCCCACATTTCAATTTTGACAGATTTCCCAGTAGGTGTGACAATATCAATATCAAAGCCTGCATTTTTTAGATGAAGCATGGGTAGCATCATTTCGACAGGGTGGTTTCCTGTAGAAAATTTTTTGCCATTTGCCATGGTCATATTTCTTTCTTCAGTACAGACCATTAACACTTTTTTATTACCTGTGTATGGATTGTCATAAACTGTATGATCAAAATCCGTTGTTGGTGAAGTAGCCAGTTTTAATGCCAAAGGAGATGGAATAAAAGCCCCATCTTCTGTGGCAGTTGGTCTCGATAATAATTTAAAGGCTATAAAAGCAATGAGAAGGAACAGAGCTAAGCCAATGAGTATTTTTTTAAGCATGATATTATTGTTTGAGTTGTTTAAATTGTTGTGACTAGTTCTTGCATTGGCTTCCTGACTTTTGGAAGCTTAACCAACCAATCATTTTCAGAATCTCTGTATCCTATAGGTAAAAGCAAAGTGCTTTTTAAACCTTTCTTTTTAAGCTCCAAAATTAGGTCAAGAGCATTGTTGTCAAACCCTTCCATGGGTGTACTATCAAGACCTTCTACTGCTGCTTGAGTAATGGCTGACATGAAAGCTATGTAGGTCTGTCGAGCGGCATGCTCAAAATTTTTCTCAGAGTCTCTTTGTGGATAACTGGATAATAGTTGCTGTCGATAATTTTCCCATCCTTCATTTTTAAAGCCTCTCACTTCATTGGTTAAATCAAACATATGATTAATCCGATCTTCAGTGTAATTATCCCAAGCTGCGAAAATAATTAGATGTGAGCAGTCTGTAATTTGTGATTGATTCCATGCGATCTCTCTTATCTTGGCTTTCACATTTTGGTCTGTGATAACAAATACTTCAAAAGGTTGCAATCCGCTTGAAGTGGGAGCCAATCTTATTGCCTCTAGAATCTTATCAATTTTCTCTTGTGGAGCCACCTTGCCATTCATGGCTTTGGTTGCATATCTCTTGTTGAGGATATCTATGTATTCCATTGTACTTATTTAAGCACAAGGTCAGTTTTCATTCTGTTTTAAAAATTGATCTATGATAAGAAATCAGGAATGTGAGATTTCTTTCCTTACTCGGCTCAGACTCTCTGGAGTTATACCCAAAAAGGATGCAATTTGATAGTTTGGAATTAGCCTTTCAAATACTTCATACTCTTCGATGAATTTCTGATACTTTTCCTTGGCTGTAAGGGTGAGTAAACCCAGGATTCTCTTTTGAAGAGTGGCTACCCTCTTTTCTAAATTCTTTCGCAATACAACCTCAAATTCCGGGTATTTGGAATAGAATTTTTCAAGACTTGCTTGTTCCAATAGGAACACCTTGGAATGAGAAAGACTTTCGATGTAAAGTACTGAATTCTGTTTCGTGAACAATGTAATATAATCACTGATCCACCAGTTTTTAACAGCAAATTGGATTGTATGATCCTTCCCATTCTCCGTTTTATGGTAAGCCCTGAGACATCCACTTGCCACAAATATTTGGATTTTCCTTGATGACTTTTCAGATAAAACCATTTCTCCTTTTTCCAAATGTTTGACTTTCGAAATTTCTTTCAAATCACGTTTCATGTCTTCAGAAAGAGAAAGTCCCTCTTCTATATATTCTATTAACTCATCCATTCTTTGTCTTAGTCCACCTATTGTTCAGTCAATGCTCTATCTGCAGTGTGGTAACCTGATAGAATGGCTCCTGTTCTATGCCGAGGAGAAGAAGCTGGATTTGGCAATGCCTCTACTCGTCTAAACAACTTGTTGAATTATAATCTGGTACCCCATTCTGATTTATTTATTCAACATTTAAACTTTGCCTCTCTACTAAAAAGTCAAAGGTCAATTCAAACAAACCTTTACCATTAAATACACCATTCCAAGCGCCATGTCCAATGGGTCCGCCATTCGGCTTAGTCAGAGTTGCTAATTGGTTATGTATACCCAATGAGTCATATATGCTTTGCAGCTCGAGTGCTTCTTCATATGGTGTCAATGGATCTTCTGCAGTACCATGCGCCATAAATAATTCAGGATCACTATTATCGTATCTTTCATATTGCTCTAAGCCATACACACCTTCATGAACGTCCAATTTTATGTTAGAACCCCAGAAGTAAACCATACTTTGTACTTCATAGCTCTCATTCAAGTTTGTGGTGGAAAGTGTTGGGTCATCAGCAATGGTAATTTCGTCTCTGAAATCTTCTTGATTTGAAATGCCTAACGCTATGGTAGTAATAGATCCTGCCGAAGCTCCGCCCACTGTAATGTAGTCTGTGTTTATGTTATATGTTGCTGAGTTAGCGACTATCCACCTAAGCGCTGCTTTGGCATCTCTTTGAGCAAGGTACATAGCTATGGCTTGCTGAACCTGATCAGTAGACTGTGCTCCTTCGAAGGTATTCTCGACCCATTCTTGTGGGGCCATTCCTTTGCAGTATAATATTAATTCCTCAGGAGTCATTCCTTGTATTACTCCTAACTCTTCGGTAGTTCTATAGTCTATTGACACAAAAACCCAACCTCTTGAAGCAAAGAAATTAGCCATATCCACAATTTCAGGCTTGTGCTTGATACCTCCTGTGAATCCACCTCCGTGAATAAACATAAATACAGGTTTATTTTCAGAAGCATTGTCAGGAGTGTAGACATCAAGAAGTAGTGGAACCGTTATAGGCGTTGTACTCGTATCATCGTGTGCCAATCCGTCGGCATATGTGATATCTTCTTCTTTTAAAACGGTGTAATTGGATTCAGCTTGGACAACTGGTATAACATTGTCCTGGATAACAGGCTCATCTTCTTTGCAAGCTGCTAATAGTAAGATTATGAAAATGATTAGATAAGAGGATACTTTATTCATACTTCTATATTTCTCTTTACTCTTTTAAAATGGTTCTTAGCAGACTATCTGATTTTCAAATTGATCCGCAAATTCTCTGTATTCGTTTTGAGCAGATGTGATTGCTACTTTCTTGTCCATATTGACGGTTTCTGAAGTATTCAGTTCAGGATGAAACTCTCTTACATATGTATCGCTCCAGATCACAAGTTCCATAATTATCGGGGTCAGATTTATTCCTTTTTCTGTTAACAAATAGATGTTTTCCTTTTTGTTGGTCTTTAGTTTGTTTTTTGTGATTACTTCTATTGACTCCAACATTTTCAATCTTGAAGAAAGCAGATTGGTAGCCACTCCCTCATCTGAAACTGAAAACTCCTTAAAAGTAGTCTTCTTGTGAAGCAACATATCTCGAACTATCAAAATGGACCATTTGTCACCAATCAAATCGAGGGCAGATGCAATCATACAAGAAGACCGAAATTTAATCTCCATAAAACAAAGATAATACTTTACTTTTTAAAGTAATAATGTGTAATATTGCTTTAAATATTAAAGTAATAATTATGCTAGCAGGACATTATGCCACGGCCCTCGTTGCCTATCAAAAATACCCAAAGGGCACATTGCTCTATTTCTTATTTGCTTCTCAGCTGCAAGACTTGTTGTGGTTTACCTTTCATTATTTAGGTCTAGAAAGAACAACACCCAATGATGTCTTTGATACAACTGTAAGCAATATGGTAGTCAACATGCTTTACAGTCATGATCTAATTCCTCTCATTGCTTGGCTAATTATCATTTTCTTAATTGGAAAATTTTTGTTCAAGGATAATAAAATAGGCTTGATAGGATCTGTTTTAGTTCTCGGTCATTTTGTTCTAGATTTCTTTTCTGGTCATCCTCATCATATTTTTGGCTTGGATTCTGGCTCTGTAGGATTAGGCAATTATGCCACGAACGTATATCAAGCAATAGCAATAGAAGCCGTTGCAACGGTAGGAATACTTTGGTATTTTTTCAAAGAGGAGAAAAAGCACGGGGTCCAACGTAGCTCTAAAAACAAAGCCAGTATTATTGGATTGTTTGTTTTTGGAATTTTGTTTATGCTGTCCATTGCAACTACTTCGTTTAGAGAATTATTTGGTATTCCAGAATTTGATCTAGGCTTTAATACTAGTGTACCTACCTTAATCCTTACTTATTTAGGAATGCTCTTTTATCTCAATCACTTTGTACCGAAGTTCAAAGTTGTGGGGAGTAACTAAACTGGATCACATATAGACCAATTGATTCATGTGGGATTTGCATTATATATTTTGTGAGTGAAGTCATCAACTAAATTATTAGACCATTTGAGAACAGGTCTAATGTGGCTAATTATGATATTCACTTGGTTATGTTCAGTAACTTATTTACTGTATGCGTTGCTTCAAATTCTACTTGGAAGGCCTCAAGATGCCATCATTTAATGAGCACCGTATCTTGAAATGCTTTTTTTTGCTTTTATTCCCTTAAATACAAATAAAGTTGTATTTTAATACCACTGAGAAGATATTCCGGGTTGGAAATCATATCCTTTGGTTTAACTCCACCGTGATCACAATTTCAAAGTCAACTCTGACATTCAAGGAATCATTTATTGTAAGCTTGCAATGTTATGTTTACGCCAATGCAGGCGTAAACTCTATTGAAGAAATAGAGAGTGCTGCAAATTCATCATAGACCTCATCTGATTGCCGGATAAACTCAAATAGGTTACCTCTGGCCCACTTAGGTCTTCCAAAATATTTCTAAAAGGAATGTCAACATACTATTTCAGGCAGCGTGCCTTAGGAATTTATTAAAATGGGAAACGAGATCTTTTCTATTTTCGAATTTTATTTTTTTGAATTCCACTTTTATAATGGAAATTTACAATGCATCAAGAAAAGAATATTACCAGTCAATTAATACTGAGAGGATTACTCACATCTCCAATAATCGCCCTATTGGCATGTTCACCTGTTTATATTATTTTGGGCAACCCTCAAAGACCTTTTTTGGAATTATGGATGATATTTACGCTGGGTACCTTAGCAAGCTGGGGGTTGCAACTTGTAGTATTTATAATTTTTAAAAAAAATAATTATCCTAATTGGCAATATTTACTCTTTCTGTTGTCGGTTGTAATTCTAATTTTATTTGTGTCGAATCAAAGAGCTTCTGGCAATCACGAATTTTTTAAATCTTCTTCTGAAACAACTGTACTATTATTTCGCTTTGCTATTGTGTCTTCTATAAATTTCATGATTTATTTGATCATCGATTTAGTTTATACACATGACAAAAGAGTTCAATTGATTGAAGAAAATGCTGCTTTGGAGTATTCTAATTTAGAAAGTAATTATAAACTACTCAAGGATCAGAT
>JAHDDD010000032.1:12716-19948 GCA_020629535.1 Saprospiraceae bacterium | reverse complement strand
AAGTATAACATTGACGGAAGGAAAAAACAGACAGGTCAGAAAGATGTTTGCCAACGTCGGATTCCCTGTTTTAAGATTGATTCGAGATCGAGTTCATACTTGGGAATTAGACGAAATGAAATTGGGCGAATTAATATCTATAAAATAAAAAATGCGACCGAAACTAAACGGTCGCATCCACTTACTAAACTAACTTTTCTCTGATCATTTGACTTATGGAACTAGCACTGCATCCAGCACATGTACCACACCGTTGTCGGCTCTAAGATCAGTAATGATAATATTTACACCATTAACACTAACACCATTTGCCGTAGCACTAAATGTCAAATTTCTTTGAGACAAACTACCAATTGTAAGTCCGTCCATAATATTTCCTGTATCTGCCACTCCTGAGACTGCATGGTAAAGTAGCACATCTGCCAAAGCACCTGTTGGATCAGCAGTCAATGCATCAACAACTTCTTGTGGAAGCGCTGCAAATGCATCATCAGTCGGAGCGAATAAAGTGAAAGCCCCTGAACTTCTAAGATCATCATCCAATTCTGCAGCGGAAATCAAACTTGCAAGCGTGGTGTGTACATCACTGCCTTCTACGATATCCATGATCGTTGCTGGTCTCGGAGCTTCAGGTGCTTGAGGAAGTAACACACCATCAATAACATGTACAACACCATTTTCTGCTTTGATGTCAACTACGCTCACATTTACCCCATTGATCGATACTCCGTTTGCGTCAATTCCGAATGTCAGGTTCTGCCCCATCAATGAACCAATAGCAGTTCCATCCATAATGTTTGATCCGTCTGCAACACCAGATGTAACATGGAATAGAAGGATGGTCGCGAGATCTCCTGTCGGATCTGCTAACAATGCTTCTAAAACTGCGGGATCAATCATTGCGAATGCAGCATCAGTTGGAGCAAAAACAGTAAATGGTCCTTCTCCTGAAAGATCATCTGCAAGCTCGGCTGCAATCACTGCTGTTTCTAGTGTATTGTGATCTGGGCTATTCACAACAATATCGACAACGGTTTGGCCGTATGAGGCAAAATGAATTACAAATAATAGAGCTAGGGTTGAAAATACATTTTTCATCTATTGATAATTTTTTTAAGTAATTTTTTGAAAATAGGACTACAATCAATTAAGGATGTGCAAGTTGACAGAAGATGGTTGCCTGAGGTCAAGATTTTTTTAAAAAAAATTCTTGACTTTGTAATTCACTCAACTTTTGTGATTAAAGTTTGAGTAAAAAAATGATAGATGATTGATGTAGAATGACAAATGATTAACTTCCAATGAATAGTTATTCACCAAGGAAATTTTCGGGATAATAATCATTTCTAGTCCCGCCAAACAAGAAAACGAAATGGAGACTTTTAATTAGCTCACGTACATGACCTCTTTGACAGCCTTAATTATTTTGGCAGGATTTGGTAGATATTCTTCTACGTAAGGAAGCGAATATCCCAAAGAAGTATCTGCAGAATTGATTCTTGTGACCGGAGCATCGAGATAATCGAAGGCATACTTTTGAATTTCATATGCAATCTCAGCTGATACGCCTGCAAAAGGCCATGATTCATCTACCACGACCATTCTATTGGTCTTTTTCACAGATTCAACCAATGTTTCGTGATCAAGAGGTCTGATGGTTCTTAAGTCAATGAGTTCGGCAGAGATTCCTTCTTTTTCTAATTCAGCAACGGCTTTTTTACAAACCTCCATCATTTTATTGTAAGAAACGATGGTTACATCTTTACCTTCTTTTCTGATGGCTGCTTTTCCGATAGGTGTAAGATATTCTTCTTCGGGTACTTCACCTTTTAATCCATACATGCTTTCAGATTCCATAAAACAAATGGGATCATCATCTCGGATGGCTGACTTGAGTAAGCCTTTTGCATCTTTTGGATCTATTATCGAAATAACTTTCAGTCCTGGGCAATTCGCCATCCATGATTCAAATGTCTGAGAATGTTGCTGTGCCAATTGACCAGCTGAGCCAGAAGGGCCTCTAAAAACAATGGGGCACATAAATTGACCCGCACTCTGAGATAGCGTTTTTGCAGCATTGTTTACAATCTGATCAAATGCAAGAACTGCAAAGTTCCATGTCATGAATTCCACTATCGGGCGCAGACCATTCATAGCAGCTCCAACGCCAATGCCAGCAAAACCAAGTTCGGCAATAGGTGTGTCAATGACACGTTTGGCTCCAAATTCGTCAAGCATGCCTTTACTGACCTTGTAGGCTCCATTGTACTCAGCGACCTCTTCCCCCATGAGAAAAACAGATTCATCTCTTCTCATTTCTTCAGACATGGCTTCTCTCAGGGCGTCTCTTAATGTTAGAACTCTAGACATGCTTTTTCAATTTAGGACACGAAATTAAAAATTGATAGTCATATTCCAAGTATTATTTTGCTAAAAGCCGATTAATGTCAAGACCACCCAATTGACCGGATGACATGAAAAGCACAATCCCTTTGAAATCTAGTCTGATTTTTTGAAGATGTTTTTCTAAAGCGGCCGGAGAATCAAGAACAGTGAGATCATCTCTTCCAAATTGCTTTCTAATAAACGAAGTAGAAAGAGCCGGCATCTTTTTGATTTTTAAATTCTGGGGGTTAAAAAAAATGGCTGCATTTTCGATTCCATTGAGTGTGTCTTTGTATTTCTTCAGAAAGTTCTTGTTCAAACTTGAATAGGTATGGAGTTCTAATATGGAGGCAATGGGTTCATGAAAATTTGATCGAAATGCTTTGACTGTTTCTCGCACTTTGGAGGGAGCATGCGCAAAGTCCCAAAATACTTTCAGACCTTGAGAGTCAAACAAAAATTCTTGTCTTTTGGCTGCGCCAGGAAAACTTTCAATGGCATTAAAAAATTCCTTTTTACTAATTCCCAATTGACGAGAAATCAAGTAGGTGGCTTTCAAATTTGCCATGTTGTGCTGACCGAAAATTTTTACAGGATATTTTTCATTTTGATAATGAATGTTTCCTCTTTCAAAATGGAAAGAATCATATCTGGTGATTTCTGGTTTAAGCTTGGTTGCCGCAATGGCTTCGTCCATATGTTCATCATTTTTAAATGCATAACATACGGCATACCGTGACATTGATCCCAGAAATTTGACGAATTGTTCGTTGTAGATTTTTTCTGTTTTAAATACATTGATATGATCCCATTCAATGCCAGTGATCACAGAAATATCAGGGTTGTAATGAAGAAACTTTGGTCTCCGGTCCAATGCACTGGAAAGATATTCGTCTCCTTCGATGACCATCAATGGCGCATCTGACAATTGGACCATATTTTTGAATCCTTCCAACTGAGCACCAAGAAGATAATCGTGTTTTAATTTACACTTCCTGAGCACATGAATCAACATGGCCGAAGTTGTCGTTTTACCATGGCTACCTGCTATGACTATTCTTTTTTTGTTCTTAGCAAATTCACCTATAAAAGAGGGAAAAGAAAAGATCGGAATTTTGAGTTCTTGTGCTTTGATCAATTCGGGATTATGCTTCCTGGCATGCATTCCCAAAATGATAAAATCTAGGTTTTGATGGATGTTATTTTCAAACCAACCAAATTGTTTAGGAAGCAATCCGGCTTTGCTCAATCTTGATTTAGATGGATCATAGATGATGTCATCTGAACCTGTGACAATGCAACCTTTCTCCTTTAAAACAATAGCAAGATTGTGCATGATGGCTCCTCCAATCGCAATAAGATGCACCTTTTTGCCTTTCAACTTCATCTAAAATGTGATTTATTTGACTTATACATTACAAAGAACTTTAATTTATAATCAAAATGTTATTATTTAGCTAAAACTTTGGGCCTCCTGATTGGTTTTATACTAAATTTGCGTGGTTTTTGCGTTAGATAATTAAAATTGAACAATGAGAAATTCACTTACAAGAAATCTTGCTACATTCTGTGCATTACTATTATTATTAGCTTCACTTTCTTCATGTGCAAAAAAGGGTTTGGGTTGTCCAGGAGATTTTAAAGCTCCAACATTAACTTCAATAATCAAGTAATCGGAATCCTTTGGATTGGATTACATTGACCTCTGAAGAAGAGGTTCGAAATATCGTTGAAGATGAATCTCACAAAAGTGTTTGTGTGATCTTCAAACACAGTACAACTTGTCCTGTATCTTCGATCGCATATCAAAGGTTAAAAGACTTTAGTTCTGAAGATTCTCAAAGCTCCTTCAAATTCTATTATTTAGACCTTTTGGCCCACAGACCGGTTTCTAATTATGTTGCCGATCTTCTTCAAGTGCATCATGAATCACCGCAAGTTATCCTTGTGCACAAAGGTGAGGTCACGTATGATGAATCACATTTGGGCATTACGAGTCAGGAATTAACAGAACAGATCAGAATTGTCGGCGCCTGATAAGATAATCCCTGTAAAAACTGCTGACGGCTCCCCCACACTTTCCTCTGAAAGATTTCAAGCAACCTATCATTCTATCCATGGTGCATTAGATGAATCCGTACATGTATTTATCATAGCTGGTTTGTATGACCAGATTTGTTTGGGTCATAAACATATATCCATTTTAGAAATGGGTTTTGGCACTGGATTAAATGCTATGCTCACAGCCATTGCTGCAAAGCAATTTGAAATCAGCGTAGATTACCATACCGTTGAACTGTATCCATTGACAGATCACGAAACCATTGACAGTCTTAGATTCGAGTTTAAGTCTACCGTAGAAAATCTCGAATCCCTATCAAAGCTTCACTCATTGGAATGGAACAAGATGCACTCCATCAATGAACATTTCTCATTCACAAAATATCATGCTGATATCACCGATTTTTCAATAAATAAAAAATTCAACAGTATTTATTTCGATGCATTTGCTCCAAAGGCTCAATCACATCTTTGGGAAAAAGAACTGCATCTTACTTTGAAAGAACTTTTGAAAAAACAAGGAACGTTGGTAACATACTGCGCCCAAGGAGCATTTAAGCGGATGCTGAAGGAAATTGGATATCAGTTAGAACCTTTGAATGGACCCGGTAGAAAGCATGAAATGACCCGCGCTCGTAATTAATTTGCTACTCCTTGGTCTAAATCCCGTCAAAAGAAGAGTTATTGTTAAATTTATAGATATTATTTACCAATAAACTTTTTGAATATGAAACTGGCCTTGCATTGGAAAATTTTGATCGGAATGATTTTAGGAGTTGTTGCAGGTTTGGTTTTCAGGAATTTTGATTGGGGCACTGAGTTTGTTTCGAATTGGATAAAGCCCTTAGGTACGATTTTCATCAAACTTTTAAAGTTGATAGCGATTCCGCTCATCATTGCCAGTTTGATAAAAGGTATTTCTGATTTAAAAGATATTTCAAAATTTTCAAGTATTGGTTTGAGGACCATTGTGATATATGTTATTACGACTGTTATCGCTATTTCGGTGGGTCTTCTCGTGGTAAACGTAGTGAATCCGGGCGAGAGTGTTTCTGCCGAGACCATTGAAGAATTATCTAAGGCCTATGCAAGCAATGCTAGTTCAAAAGTTGAATCTGCAACAAACCAAAAAGCTCGTGGACCATTGAGTTTTGTGGTGGACATGGTTCCTGATAATATTTTCAAGGCAACAGCTGATAATGGAAGCATGCTACAAGTAATTTTCTTCACTATCTTCTTTGGGATATGTCTATTGCTCATTGAACCCGTAAGAGCATTGCCCGTCAAACAGTTTTTTGATGGTTTGAATGATGTGGTTCTAAAAATGGTAGACCTCATAATGTTGTTTGCTCCTTATGCTGTATTTGCGTTATTGGCTTCATTGGTTGTAGAAACAACCAACCCAGATCTGTTTGTGGCATTGATGTGGTATGCCCTTTCAGTAGTAATAGGATTGTTCATTATGCTGATCATATATATTTCGGTAGTTACATTTTACATTGGCAAATCACCAAAATTCTTCTTAAAAGGAATTTCGCCAGCACAATTGTTGGCGTTTTCAACAAGCTCAAGTGCGGCTACACTTCCAGTTACTATGGAACGTGTGGAAGAACATTTGGGTGTTGAGAAAGAAGTTACAAGCTTTGTTTGCCCCGTCGGTGCGACAATTAACATGGATGGGACAAGTTTATACCAAGCTGTGGCAGCGATTTTCATTTGTCAAGCGTTACATTATCAACTGGGCTTCAGCGACCAACTTACGATCATTTTAACAGCGACCTTGGCTTCTATTGGTTCTGCCGCTGTACCTGGTGCTGGAATGGTAATGCTGGTTGTGGTTCTCGAAGCATTGGGAATGCCAAAAGAAACCCTCATGATCGGGTTGGCACTCATCTTTGCAGTAGATCGTCCATTGGATATGTTGAGAACCGTGATAAATGTAACAGGTGATGCCACTGTTGCCATGCTAATTGGCAAATCTGTGGGAAAGCTCGGTGACCCAAAACCGAAAAACTGGGATGATAACCTAGCAGAGGTTATCTGATGAAACAGCAATAATGCGCACAAAGAAAAATGCAATAACACACATCCTAATGTTTTTGCTGGCAATTATTTTTTCGAATTGCCATGACACTGCGCAACCCAACATTGAACACAGACAACCCTCCGATGGATTGGTTCCTGAAAGAATGGAAAATCCTCGTTTCAAAAGAAATAAGCACGCTTGGTTTGACTCACTTCATCGTTCAGCCTCTGATGTCAATTGGAGAGCTATTGAAAAGCAGAATATGCTTGAAAAGTATGAGGCCAAACTGAAAAACAATGAATACTTCTTCAAAGATGGACAGGTCAATATTGGAGGCACCTTAAGAGGAGAATGGACAGAACTTGGAAGCAATAATCAGGCTGGTTCTATTGTGCGAACGGCATTCAACAGCAATGAAAATAAAATATATGCTCTATCCGATGGCGGTAGTCTTTGGAAAGGTTCCATCGATGGGAGCACTTGGGAATTGGTAAATCAAGACTTGCGCTTTGATGAAGGTGTTCTTGAAGTGGTGTATCCCAATGGTCAAGCACGAATCATCGCTTCTATTGGAGGAATTCCAAGTTATTCAGGTGGCAGTGGCATTGAGTGGAGTGAATCAACAGGATTGAATGCTGATAATCTCACGATCCGAGATTTCAGAAAATATCAGAATGCAACTCTTTTCGCTTTGGCAACTTTAGATTCTGGCGCTGAGGTTTCATTGATTATGTCTAACAATCATGGTGAGAGCTATTCT
>JAHDDD010000032.1:6769-12616 GCA_020629535.1 Saprospiraceae bacterium | reverse complement strand
AATAAAGGTGTGTCGTGGACATTCATGAACACACTTACCCAAAGACCTTGGAAGGACAAAGATGTTTTCTTCATTTCGAATGAGAACCCTGATTTCATGATGTATGGGCGGATCAACGCATACGTGTCACGTGAAGGAGGCAATGATTGGAGAGAAGTCAATGATTGGATTTGGTATTATTTCGACAGAGAGAACAATCTTCATGCAGATATCATGTACATTGATGAATACAAAACGGAACTCAATGAACCTTTTGTAGTTATTTCGCATCATGGTGGCATTAGCACTAGTATTGACGAAGCATACACCACAAAAAACATAAGTCTTGAAGGACTGAGAGTGACCCAATATTATGATGTCAAAACACTGCCTACAAATTCAAATTGGATATTTGCAGGATCTCAAGATCAGGGCTTTCAAAGAGCAAATAATACTGGCGGTTTGCAAGAATTTGATCAAATTCTTGGAGGAGATTTTGGCCACTTAACATTTACCGAAAATCAGAGGATTTGGATCATGTTCCCATTGGGAGAAGTTTTCTACTATGAGAATCCATTGAGTAAGGACTACCCGACCGCAACATACAAATACCCACAAGACATGAGAGGAAATATTTGGCTTCCTCCTATGACTAAAGATCCTTCAGAATTCAATACTGTGGTAGCAGCAGGACCTGCGGGTGAAAATAAAGATGCTTATTTGATCAAGATGACACCAGCAGGAATTGGTGACAGCATATTCGCTGAAACCCTTCCTTTTGATTTTTCAGTGTCCAATGGGAAGATATCGGCTATAGAAATAGATGAAACAAATCCTAATCGATGGTATGTCGGAACGAGCAATGGTAAATTATATCGATCGTTTGACGGAGGAAACAACTTTACCGAAACCGTACCTCAAATACCTCAGGGCCATCATCTTTATGGCTCCGATATTTTCATTTCAAAAGAGGATCCAAATGTGGTTTATATTGCCGGTTCTGGATACTCAAATGCGCCGGTGATCAGATCCACTGATGGAGGGACCACCTTTGAAGAATTTTCCGAAGGATTGCCTAATACCGTGGTGTTTGGTCTTGATTCCAATGCAGATGGTAGCTTGATTTTTGCTGCTGCTGAAGCAGGTCCATATGTGTACATCAAGCATAAGGCAAGATGGTACGACATGTCAGAATTTGTGGCTCCTAACCAAACATTTTGGAGTGTAGAATATATCGAAAACAAACAAATTGCTCGATTTGGAACATTCGGGCGAGGAATATGGGATTTTGAGGTCCAGGAATTGGTCAACACCAAAGATCTTGAACCGAAAGATGATCAAGTTACTATTTTCCCGAATCCAGTAGAATCACAGTTGAATGTGAAGACAAATATTTTTGGAAATATAAGCCATTATGCAATTATTTCTAGTGACGGAAATCTTATCTTTGGAGATGAAATTCAGAAAACATCTGATTTTCAAGTACCAGCAGAATCATTACCTGCTGGCATCTATTTTCTTCGTCTCAAGCATAATGGAAACTATATTTTCAAAAAATTTGTCAAAATATGAGTGAAGAAAATCAGATTCTAGGTGTCGGTTCTCGTGTTAATCATCCTATTCATGGAAATGGTGTAGTTATAGGCATAGATGTAGCTGCATACAAAGTGTGTTTTATACAATATGGCATCAAACATGTTGGAAAAGAATACAAAAGCTGGGAAATTGTTGAAGCAATAGAACACGACCAAACCGTTAGCTTCAATGAAGCTGAAAAATCATTGATCAAGATTCTTAGACATTGGTCGGATGCAACCGAAATCACAGACCTTGGTGATAAATGGGATGGCGGCACCTTAGAGTTGAAGCCAAAAGATCCTTCTTTAAAATCCAAAGAAATACCCATTGATTCCTTCTTCCATAAAATTGTTATGGTAAGAGATCGTCTTAGAGTCATGGAACAAAGAATCAATGCCTCTAAAAATCTTTCCGACGAAGAAAAAGTAAACCTCCAACAATACATTACTCGAATTTATGGTAGCCTTACAACATTCAATGTAATGTTTAGAAGAAAGGAAGACTATTTCGTTGGCGAAAAAAGCAATTAAATGAAATTTAGAATCGTATTAAGCTTCCTCGCCATTGTATTGATTTCAGTGGGACTGCATTCCTGTATTGAGATCAACAATAAATTCAATGCTTTGCCTCCTGGTCCGTGGAGAGTGGTTTTCAAACTACCTTCTGAATCTACCCCTGCCATTGAGACCATCGAGACCGATGAATATCAAATCACTAAAAATTATTCTGAGCTTCCATTCATCATGAATGTCAACTATGTAAGTGATGATAAATTTCAATTAGAAATAGTCAATGGTGACGAGAAAATCATTTTAGATGATATTGAATATGGCGTTGATAGAGCTACGGCCAAAGACACTTTGGTTGTACATTTTCCAGCATATGATACTTACCTTAAAGGGATTTATGAAGAGAAATTTATTGAAGGTCAATGGGTGGTAAATTACAAAGACAATTATTCAATTCCGTTTATTGCATTTTATGGTCAAAAAGATAGATTCACCAAGGCAGAGCCTGCAAAGGTGGATTTAAACGGAGAATGGTTTTGTGAATTTGATTATGACAAAGACGATCTCTACCCTGCCATTGCAGTATTCAAACAAGTCGGAGATAAATTGACAGGTACTTTTAAAACAGAGACTGGTGATTACCGATATCTGGAAGGTCATGTGCATGGTCAAAAATTTGAACTCAGTGTTTTTGATGGCGCCCACGCATTTTTGTTTTCAGGAAAGCAAACAGCTGACGGAGAATTAACCGGTCTTTTTAGAAGTGGCAAACATTATTCGTCCAATTGGAAAGCAAAAAAGAAAACCGATGAAAGCACATTGACTTCTCCTTATAATTTGAGCAAGGCAACTACAAGTGAAAGCATTGACTTCTCATTTAAAAATGCAAAAGGTGAAACAGTCAATCTAACGGATCCCGTATACGCCAATAAGCCCAAGTTGATTAATATCATGGGAACCTGGTGTCCAAATTGCAGAGATGAAATTAATTTTTTAAAAAACCATTTAGACAAGATTCAAGAAAATGACATTGAAATCATCAGCCTTTGCTTTGAGAGATACAAAGATGAAGCGAAGAATCTTGCTTCCTTAAAAAGGTATCAGGAAAAATTGGATGTGCCTTGGCAGATGCTATTGGGCGGATATTTCAATAAATCAGAGGCAACAGAAAAAGTGCCGTTCATTGACAAAGTAATCTCATATCCTACTTTGATATTTTTAAACTCAGACAATACCATCCAAAAAATCCATACAGGATTCAATGGACCGGCAACCAGTGAGTATCCCGCATTTGAAAAAGAATTTTTAGAATTAATTAACACGCTGAATTGAATCGGCGAGGAAGCCACTTATGAATCAAATCGTTTTTATCACAGGAGCTACTTCCGGAATCGGAGCAGCTACCTCGCATGTATTTGCGAAAAAGGGATTCGACCTGGTTATCAATGGTCGGAGAGTGAAAAAATTAGACAAGCTTAAAAGTAAACTTGAATCAAAATACGCTGTAAAAGTGAAGACCCTTCCTTTTGATGTACAGAATAAAAAGGAGGTCAAAAAAGCATTCAAAAGCTTAAAAGGAGATTGGCAAAAGGTTGATATTCTTGTTAACAATGCTGGCTTGGCAAAAGGAAAGGATTCTTTTGAAAAATGCAACGTTGAAGACTGGGAAACCATGGTTCAAACCAATGTCATGGGCCTATTGTATGTTAGTCGGCTCGTTGCTGAGCAGATGGTAAAGCGAGGAAAGGGACATATTATTAACGTTTGTTCTTCGGCAGGGCATGAAGTTTATCCCGGAGGAAACGTATATTGTGCTTCTAAATTTGCAGTCGATGCATTGACGAAATCCATGCGCCTTGACCTATATAGCAAAGGGCTCAAAATAAGCCAGGTTTCACCTGGTCACGTTGAAGAAACTGAATTTGCATTGACTCGCTTCGAAGGCGATAAGCAAAAAGCGAATATTTACAGCGATTTCAATCCCTTGACTTCTAAAGATGTAGGCAAAGCAATTTACTATATTGCTTCGCAGCCTGCTCATGTGAATATCCAAGACATTGTGATGTTTGGGTCCATGCAAGCAAGCAACAATCATATAGATCGCAGCGGCAGGAAGTTTAATTGAAATTTTTAATACCTTTTGAAACTTGAAGTAATGAAATTGAGAACTGTTATTTTACTGGCAGTCATTGGGTTCACACCCTTCATTTTGTCAGCTCAAAATAAGGTCGACCTTGGAATATTTCTGGGTTATGCCGAACATGGAAGCGATGTACACAGTTGGGGTCGTCACGGTGCGATGATAACTGAAAATGCTGCATTCGCATATGGTGCAAATTTGAAATACAAGTTTAAACCTAACCTCGGCCTTAGATTAAATTATTGGGGATCAAAGATCAGTGGAGATGACATGAATATCGACCTTCTTGGTCATGATGAAAGAGATTACTCATTTGAATCACCTATCTCTGAATTGAGTTTGGTGCTAGAATATGATCTTCTTGCAAAAAGAAGGTACAAGGCAAAGTTGGAGGAAGATCTAAATCTCAAAAAAGAAACTGAAGAACCATCTCGATTCAAACGAAAAATATCACCCTACATTTTTGGTGGACTGGGTTTTTCATTTACTGATCCTGAGGTAAATTGGAGTGGAGATTCCAGAGCATTTGTCACGGAAGACATCAACAACAGAGAAACGAACCATATCCAAATTCCAATTGGAGGAGGAGTTCGTTTTGATCTTTCAGAAACTATATATCT
Organism: Saprospiraceae bacterium; assembly: GCA_020629535.1. Taxonomy (GTDB): domain Bacteria; phylum Bacteroidota; class Bacteroidia; order Chitinophagales; family Saprospiraceae; genus JAHDBF01. The sequence goes on along the minus strand of JAHDDD010000032.1, from coordinate 7,790 downwards.
TGATTTGGAAGCTAGCAGTAGAATTCCAATCACCGATTATCTTGAAGGAATATCCCAATCTGCAAATCCTGAAAAGAACGACAGTTACCAATTCATTGGATTGAATCTTGGTTTCAGACTAGGAGGTGCTGCAGATTCTGACAATGACGGCATTCCTGATTCAAGAGATCTTTGTCCAAATGTTCCTGGACTAGAAACTTTTGAAGGTTGTCCAGACACTGACAAGGATGGTATCATGGACAAAGAAGATTCTTGCCCAAATGTTGCTGGTCTTGAAAAATTCAAAGGTTGCCCAGATACGGATGGAGATGGGATTATTGACGGAGATGATCAATGTCCAGAAGTGGCAGGTGAAGATAAATTCAATGGTTGTCCAGATTCGGATGGAGACGGTATTGGCGACAATAAAGATACTTGCCCTGAGGTAGCTGGTGTACCAAAATACAATGGTTGTCCTATTCCTGATATGGATAATGATGGGATTCCTGATGATAAAGATGATTGCCCAGAAGTCAAAGGTGCAGTAAACGGTTGCCCTGATTCAGATGGCGATGGTATCATTGATAAAAATGATGCTTGTCCGGATGTAAAAGGAAACTTAAATGGATGTCCTGATTCTGATGGCGATGGTCTTGCTGATAATCTTGACAAATGTCCAAATAGAGCGGGTGTGTTAAGTAACGATGGCTGTCCTGCAAGTTCAACCAAGTCACGTGCAGATGTGATCAATGAGTTTGTGATAAACGACATTTATTTTGACACAAACAAGGACAACATTGAAAACCAATATCAATTTAGAATCGAAGAGGTTGTAGAGTTTTCAAAGCAATTTCCTGAGGCGGTCTTTGATATTACGGGACATACGGACAACAGAAATTCTGATCCTTACAATAAATCATTGTCTGAAAGAAGAGCCAAGCGTGTATACGACGCACTTGTCAAAGCTGGAATCTCTCCTTCAAGATTGTTCTACAAAGCTGCTGGTGAAAAACAACCTGCAGCGAGTAATGATACAGCGGCT
>JAHDDD010000032.1:0-6749 GCA_020629535.1 Saprospiraceae bacterium | reverse complement strand
ACAAAGCCCTCAAGCATCGCTTGAGGGCTTTGTTTTTTATTAAATTGTCGCTTCAAAACTTCCTACATCCATCAAGCTTTCTCCTCCACAAGTCGACAAATCTCTATGATGGTATCAACAGCAGATTGCATTTCCTGAACACTTGTCCATTCTAATTTTGAGTGGATACCATGCTGACCTGAAAAAAGGTTTGGACATGGAAGACCCATATGTGAAAGTACGGCACCGTCAGTTCCTCCTCTGATACGACCCACCTTTGATTCCACTCCAATATTTTTCATGGCTTCTAATGCAGTATCGACAATATGCATGTGATTATCTATGACATCTCGCATATTCCGATATTGCTCTCTTTCCACTATTTCGAATTTTGATGAAGGAAAATCACGCATCGTTTCATTCATCAAAGATTCGATGTAATTTTTTTGATCCGTCAATTTTGCTGTGTCAAAATCGCGGAGCAAAAACTTTACATGGGCATGTTCGAGGTTACCACCAACTTCATAAGGATGAACAAATCCTTCCGTTCCAGAAGTAGATTCAGGACTAAGATGGTCTTTCGGTAATTTGTCAATGAATGCACTTGCAATCTTGATGGCATTTTCCATTTTCCCTTTTGCATAACCTGTGTGCGCACTGGCTCCTGTAATGTTCACTTCCAGTCCATTGGCAGAGAAGTTTTCGTATTCAAAACATCCCTGGTTGCCACTATCAAGGGTATATCCAAAGTCTGCATTGAGCTTTTGCAAATCTACATGTTTTACACCTCGACCAATCTCTTCATCAGTAGTGAAGAAAAGAACCACATCGCCATGTTTTAAATCAGGATTATGAACCAATTGATAGGCCGCATCCATAATACAAGCGACTCCTGATTTATCATCGGCGCCTAACAAGGTGGTGCCACTAGCCGTGATAAGATCGTGTCCAATTTTGTCTTTTAATTCAGGAAATTTTGCATGGCTTATGACTTGTTCAGGATCGTCAGGAAGGGTAATTTCATTTCCTTGGTAATTAGAATGTACAATGGGTTTTACGTTGGTCCCACTACAATCTGGGGCAGTATCAACATGGCTACAGAAGAAAATCTTTGGAGCCTCTTTGGTGGAATTGGAAGGAATTCTTGCATAGATATAACCATTGTCAGTCATCTCATGAGAAATGCCAAGTTCGGTCAATTCCTTGCTCAACAGATTTGAGAGATCTTTTTGTTTTTCTGATGAAGGTGTAGTCTCGGAATTAGGATTGGCCTGGGTATCTATTTGCACATATCGCAAAAAGCGATCTTTTACAGTATAATTTCGTTTGTCCATTTCTAAAATTTGGACCGAAAATAATCAATGCTTCCCTGATAAGAGGAAAAGCCCGAAGAAATTATTTAATGAGGTTAACTTCTGGATCAAGTTTGATGCGGAATTGCTTAAAAACAGAATCTTGAACTTTGAGGGCGTGGTTCCATATTTCCTCTCCGGTCGCATTTCCATAATTGACAATAACCAATGCTTGGTGTTGGTGGCAGCCTACATTTCCAATTTGCTTACCCTTCCATCCGCATTGATCAATCAACCATGCGGCTGGTAATTTTACGTTGGTACCTTTTGCAGGATAATTTGGAACCTCAGAATAACTGTGTTGAATTTCTGAAAAATGTTGGTTATTAATAATAGGATTTTTAAAAAAGCTTCCTCCATTGCCCAAGACTTTGGGATCAGGCAATTTTGATTTTCTTATCTCAATGATCACATCTGAAATATCTTTTGGAGTCGGATTTTTTATCTTCTTTTCTTCAAGCTTTGATGTGATCGCACCGTATGAAATATTAAGTCTATGATTATTCTTGGACAGTTTAAGGACAATAGATGTGATGATCACTTTCCCTTTTAAGGCTCTTTTAAAGACACTATCGCGATAGCCAAATTCACATTCAGAATTGTGAAGACAAATAAGTGTTTTTGAATCCAAATCCATTGCCCACACACAGTGTAAAATATCTTTTAACTCCACCCCGTATGCGCCAATGTTTTGAATAGGCGCTGCACCAATTAATCCAGGTATCAATGACAAGTTTTCCATTCCACCATATCCTTGATCAATGGACCACAAGACTGACTGGTGCCAATTCTCTCCTGCTGCAAATTCAACGAGATCATAGTCATCGTAAGATTGCTTGACTTCAATTCCATTGCTTTGGATGAGTATAATTGGGCTGGAATATTGGTGGTCCAAGAAAAGCACATTGCTACCTCCTCCTAATATGAGAAAGTCTCTTTCACCAATGTTTGAAAGGATTGCTACCAATTCTCCCGGATGGGTCATTTTATAGACCTCGGATGCGATGACATCATTGCCAAAACTGAGGTGCTTTCGTAGATTGTAATTCGAGAGACTATGCATCAAAGTGCACTGTTGGGATCATCAATTTTTTTCATCATGATCCGGTTCATATCATATTGAATTCCGATGTTCAATGAACTTGCATCATTGTCGGGATTAAAGCCATATCGAACCAAGAGCTGCATTCCAAACCCAGAAACTCCGAAACCACCGGTTGCCTGTATGACATAGGTTGGAAAGTAATCTCTGGTAACCCCTTTTTCAATGAATTCTTCTGTGAGACCGTACAATTCAGTTCGGTTGTATTGAATACCACCGCCCAAAGAAAAGCCAACTTTGCCTTCTCTGTCCAAACAACTGAGTCCAGCAAAATTGAGTCTGCCTACGATTGGAATTGACAAGGCTCCGAGGCCCTTTCTATCTTCCAAAGAAAGAGCAAAAACGCCCCAATTGGCTTGTGATTCAACTGAAAATGAGAATTTCTTGCCACCAACCCAAATTTTTGGACCGGCTGCTAAATTAAGCACTGCGCTTCCACTGGAGGGGTTTGCAATGCCATCCTCAACATTCTCATATTTCTGATAAAGGTCATGCCCAAGTATGAAACCGATGCCAAACTGTGCATTCAAGGTAGAGAACAGGAATGTAAAAACTATGACTGACAAACACTTCATATTATCTTTCATATTCAAACGCTAAAATAGTGATTATGCACATCACATTTAGTTAAATCATAATATGATTCTAATTCAGACTTGTAAATTGGAGTTCAGCCAGCTGTTTATACAGGCCTTGTGCACTACCAATTAATTCATCATGACGGCCAGCTTCAACAATTGAACCGTTGTCAAGAACGTAAATACAATCAACAGCTTTGATTGTTGCCAATCTGTGAGCAATGATGATGGATGTCCTACCCTCCATTAATTTATCCAAGGCTTCTTGTACAATTTTTTCTGATTCAGCATCAAGGGAAGAGGTGGCTTCATCAAGGATCAAAATTCTTGGATCTTTCAAAATGGCTCTCGCAATCGCCACTCTTTGTTTTTGCCCTCCAGAAAGTTTTATGCCTCTTTCTCCAATGATGGTGTCGAGACCATCTGGAAAGGTCTGTATGAATTCCCAGCAATGGGAAAGCTTTGCTGCGGAGATAATTTCTTCTTCAGTAGCCATGGTTTTTCCATATGAAATGTTCTCTCTTATTGTTCCACCAAAGAGAAGTACTTCTTGCGGTACGATTCCGATTTGATTTCTTAAAGATAGAATGTCGTATTCTTCAATGGCTTTGTCGTCAATTTCTATGCTACCCCCATCGATATCATAGAAGCGCATTAACAATTGGGCTATGGTGGATTTTCCACTTCCGCTTTGACCAACCAAAGCAACTTTCCCTCCAAGGGGCACCTCAATAGAAACACCCTTGAGGACATCAACATCTTTTCTTGATGGATAATTAAAATGGATATTTTTCAATGAGATTTTTCCTTCAATATTCTCCAAAGGACCGGATTCCATGTTTCTAATGGAGAGTTCTGAATCCTGTTCCATGATATCGAAGATTCGATCAGTTGCACCCAATGATCCTACCAATTGAGCGTATTGGTTTCCTAGTGCTGCGATGGCTCCACCAATGACCATGGTATATATTACGAACGAAAGTAAATATCCTGATTCCATTTCTCCGGCTTGTACCATCCATGCACCACGCCAAAGAATGAATAGAATACACCCAAAGAGTAAGGCTATGATAAATGCAAAGAATAATCCTCTGACCTTCGCAAAATTCAATGAGATTTTAACGATGTTTTTGATGTTATCAAAATATCGGTTCGATTCAAACCATTCATTAGTAAATGATTTAACGATGGAAAAATTTTGCATGGTTTCTTCCACCACAATATTGGTTTCTGCTAATGCTTTTTGTCTTTTTCTTGAAAGCCTCCTAATGTATCTGCCAAATAAAACCGCTGCCACAACTACAATTGGAAAAGTCATCAACATGGTCAATGACAATTTTGGAGTCAAGAATGCAAGAATGGCAACTCCAATAATCAATGTGACACTTTGCCTTAGAAACTGAGGTATTGCAAACGCAAAAGTACTTTGCAACTGCTCAACATCGGCGGTGATTCTGCTTGTTACTTCACCAACACGGGTTGACTCATACTGATACATTGGTTGGGACATAAGTTGCATGTACAGGTCTTTTCTCAAATCAGCAATTCCTTTTTCGCTGACGACAGCCATGGCAATGGTTCTTACAAACGACAGAATCGCTTGACCAATGACCAAGACCATTAATACCAATCCCAAGGTATTGAGTCCAAATCCATACTTACCTTCACCATTTGCTACATTTATCATCTCACCACAAATGGCCGGGATGGTCATAAAAAAAGCATTTCCTATGACCAACAATACCAATCCTAAAATGAAATAGAATTTGTAAGGGGCGATGTATTTCAGGATTTTCTTAGCCCTGATGAGTCCTTCCTTGGTGAGTTTATTTTTTTTATTTTCTTCAGTCATATATCTAAAGTCATACGCAAAATCAGCATATGGCTGCGCAAACATATTTACAACAAGTAATTGGGCAGTATGTTACATAATTCAGCTAAATTCGACCAACGATTTAAAAAGCATTGACCAGAAAGGAAACCATATTAACAGAATCAGCGAAATTATTTAGAAAAAGGGGCTTTGCTGCCACATCGATGAGAGATATCGCACAAGCAGTAGGTATAGAAGCTCCATCTCTTTATAATCACATTAAGTCCAAAGATGAGATTTTAGCATCTTTATTGTTGGATGTTGCGCAGGATTTTACAGATGGAATGGATGAAATTTTGAAACTGAATCTCTCTCCATTCAATACATTGAAAGAGGTAATTCAATTGCATGTCAATTTAACCAGAACCAAGACGAATCAGATTGCATTGATTGTCAATGAGTGGAGGCATCTTCAAAATAAAGCGAAAACGGAGTTTGCAAATCTTCGTGAAAACTATGAGGTCAATTTTCGCAAAATCATTGAAAGAGGAATAGAAGATAATTCATTTAAGGAGGTAGATATTGAATTGGCATTGTTCTCTATTCTATCCACCTTGCGTTGGTTTTATGCCTGGTATGCAGTGAACGAAGAAAGATATTCTGAGGAATTAGAAAAAGATCTCTTCACCATTCTTTTAAAAGGATTGATACAATAGATAAAAATACATTTACAGAAAGTGGATTTGAAATCAAATTTGGACCGGAATGGCAGTTCTTGAAATTTGATAAACACAGATTCTACCTTACATTGAGTGGACTCTCATTCAGCGGAATGGACTTTGTTGGAATTCGCAAAGATGAATTGTATCTGATTGAAATTAAGAATTTCTTTCAATACAAAAATTCAACCACTAAAAGTATTCATCAATTGGCAACAGAACTGGTTGAAAAAATTGAAGACACCATTCGGCTATTTTCCATTATTGAAAAATTCCATCAAAGAAAATGGTATTTCAGGATGTTTCTGACCTTGGTATTGAAGTTTCCATTTCTGAACAGGGAATGGGATTTATGGCACAGAATATATCTCCTTTCTATGGACCAATCAAAAATACACTTCGTACTTTTTATTCAATCAGATTTTGATTTGGATGAACTAAAAAGAGAAATAAATCTACTTTCTCCTGAATTAACTATCGAACTTCAGCTACATCATGTTACCAAAGAAATAAATTTTTTTGACATATACGTCAAACCGTGAATCAATCGCATCTAAGAACTAAAAAGGGATGTACAGAAAACGAGAACGAAGAAATTCATCACAAATCGATAGCAGTAGCATGGCAGATATTGCATTTCTGTTGCTAATTTTTTTCTTAGTGAGTACTACCATTAAAGAAGATGAAGGCATATTGGTCAAACTGCCACCGATCACCGAAGATTATAGCATTACTGAAATTATAAACAGAAACCTATTCAGAATTCACGTCAATGAATTTGATGAATTATTGGTTAGAGATGAGCCACTCGAAATATCAGGTCTAAAACCTTATTTAAAGGAGTTTATTCAAAACCCACAACGTCGAGAAGACTATGCTCGGTCTCCAAATAAAGCTGTCGTCTCATTGATGAATCATAAAAAATCTAGTTATCAATTTTACATTGAAGTGTACAATGAAATCAAGTCTGCATACAACGAATTGAGGGACGAGTATTCTAATTCGAAATTTGGGACTTCATATCAGTATGCAAACAAACATCAAAGAGAAGAAGCTCGGAAGGCTATTCCATTTATTGTTTCTGAGGCCGATCCGTTTGGATAATGTTTAGGTATCTGAGGAATGGACAATTGAATATTTTTATATTTATTGATATAAAAGATATGTCCTATGAATAAGCCAATATTCATTGTTTCAGCATTACTT
>JAHDDD010000411.1 GCA_020629535.1 Saprospiraceae bacterium | reverse complement strand
CAAGAACAAGATCAAGTCCATAGCTGTACTCCGATGTTTGGGTATGAAAGGCAATCATGCCTTTTTAATTTATTTTTTCCAGATCCTGATTCTTGGCGTTTTAGGATCTGTCGTTGGCGCTGCTTTAGGGAGCGCTATACAATTGTTATTACCAAAAGTATTTAGTGACTTTCTACCATTTGAGGTTGCCACTACAATTTCGTGGCCATCGATTTTGGAAGGGATTACATTGGGTTTGTTTGTGACGATTTTATTTGCTCTGATTCCATTGCTGGCGATTCGAAAGGTGAGCCCTTTAAGGACCTTACGAACCGATGTAAGTTCAGACATAGAAGGCCGTGACCCTTTGGTCTACTTGACGTATATTGGCATAGCGTTGGCTCTATTTTCATTTTTGTGGAAATTGACCAATAGTCCAATTGATGCAAGCCTATTCTTATTGGGATTGTTGCTTTCTTTTGCATTGCTTTACATTGTTTCCAAAATTGTGATTTGGATGGTCAGAAAGTTCTTTCCTACACAATGGAATTTTATTTTCCGACAAGGACTTTCAAACTTATACAGGCCAAATAATCAAACACAGATATTACTGGTTTCTTTGGGATTGGGTACAGCAATCTTGAGTACATTATTTATTGTACAAGGACTGATCCTTGAGAATGTTAGTTCAATGGATGCAGGAGCTCAACCAAATATGATCCTGTATGGCATTGAGGCGAATCAGGCTGAAGATATAAAAAAGAAAACCAAAGAGTTTGATCTACCAATCATTGAGCAAGTCCCCATCGTAACCATGAGAATTGCAGGATGGAAAGGCAAAACCAAGTCTGAATGGATGGCTGACTCAACACGCACAGCCAGGCGTTGGGCTATCAATCGAGAGATAAGGGTAACGTATCGAGATACGCTAGATGGTAGTGAAGAACTTGTTGCCGGAACATTCCATGGACCGGTTAAAAATCCAAATGACTCTATCTTTATTTCTTTAGATCAGGGTTATGCAGAAGATCTCGATGTGGAGATCGGAGATGAAATCGTTTTTAATGTACAAGGAATGTTGATGAAGACTTACATTTCGAGTATGAGGGAAATTGATTTTGCCAATATGCGGACACGGTTTTTTATACTATTCCCTACCGGTGTGTTGGAGGCAGCTCCTCAATTTCAGGTTCTTGTCACAAAGTCACCAGACAATAATACAACCATTGATTATCGTCGGGAAATCGTGAAGGCCTTTCCGAATGTTTCAGTAATTGATTTGTCTTCTATTTTAACCACAGTAAATGACATCATTAAGAAGATTTCATATGCTATACAATTTATGGCAGGATTCAGTATCCTCTCAGGGTTGATCGTGCTATTGAGCTCTCTCATCTTGAGCAAATTTCAGCGGGTGCGAGAAAGTGTATTACTGAGAACATTGGGAGCGAGTAAAAGACAAATCTTTGGGATTAACGCTACCGAGTATTCGTTGCTCGGTATTTTGGCAGCATCAACAGGATTATTCATTTCATTGATCTCTGCTTGGTTGGTCGTTCATTTTCAATTGGATATGGAATTCAAGATTCAATGGCTGCCTTTGATAATGACATTTCTTTTTATAGTAGGACTCACGGTTGGAATTGGCCTGTGGACCACAAGAGATGTTGTCAATAGATCACCGTTGGAGACGTTGAATTCTGTTGGATAGCTGTTTAGGTTTGAGTTTTGAGTTTTTAGTTTTGAGTTTTGAGTGAGAAGTGTGCTGGGTCTCTCAGCGAGCGTAGAGAGCGGTCTCGTTTCTCTCAGCGAGCGAAGCGAGCGGTCTCTTTCTCTCAACGAGCGAAGCGAGCGGTCTCGATCTAAGTTCGCGCCGAGAATTATTTATTTACAGAAGTGAGTGAGTGTATATCCCCTACCAATTCTAATCCAGCGATGGACGAAGAATCTGAAAAGATCAAATTTCCTTTCTTGTCATAAAGTTTGATATTGACATGAGCGTCAATGCTTTCTTGAATTCTACGATCCATGTTTCCTTGTTGGGGAGCTTTGAGTGTTCCGGTCTGATTACGGGTGGCTTCTATTTCTATGGTTTCTTTGGGATTTTTGATACTGATCATAATGTTGTTTGAGTCTACTATTTCAAGATTTACTTTGGTGCGGCGGTATGTACCGAAACGGTAAACTTCATCATTGTAATAAAGAAAACCCAGGAATCCTGAAAAAGAATTATTGATGAATGGAACATCAGCTATGGAGATCATGAAAGAAGTATTTGGATTGTCAAAATTATTGGACTGTAACCAAATCCAAGCTCGGGGCATACTTGAGCCCCAATCTTTTTCAACATAGCCCTTTCCATCTTTGAAACTTTGCTCTCTTCCATTGACTGACAATGATCCTTTCAGTTGATGTGTGAGACTTACCACTCCATGATAGCACTCTAGAAATGACAAACGACCATACCAACCCATGATCTTTCTTTTGAATAGATTCCTTGCGGAGTAATCAGTGGTATTTGACATGTGCACCTCGCCCGAAATATGATGCTTTCCATTATCAATATTGAGAATCAATTTTTCTTTTGAAAAATAATTCTGCCCGATCCTCACTGCAAACTCACTTTGTGAAAAATAAAATTCATCAATAGGAAAAGTGTGATAACTTGTTTCACCTGTCATCCCATCAATGATTTGAATAAACGCATGTTTTTGATCTCCATTTGTGGAAAGTGAAATTCCTGGTATGACACTGATAATGGATTTACCATCCTGCCCTACCATCTTAAAGTACCATCCTTCGAAATAATTCTTTTTCCTTTTATTTCCTTGAAAGAAAGTAGAGTGCTTTGATTTTTTGAACTTATAAAATGGGATCCATTTGTGATCTGAAAATTTTACTTCATCATTGATTGTAGGAATAGGTATCTGACAATGCATGGAGAAGGTGCAAACACTAAACAAAAAGGGCAAAACAAAATTAAACCATTTCATTCTGCATATTTCTTTTCCATTCAAACCATCCATAGATGCATAAAAGTAGATAAACGAAAAACAAAAAAGCGACAATATTGAGACCTTTCATAATATAAATGATGATGGCCACAACATCGACTACAATCCAAAAAATCCAATTTTCCAATATCTTGGTTGAAAGTAAATATTGTGCGACCAATGATCCTGATGTCGTAAATGCATCGCCGTAAGGCATATCTGCATCAGTATTGTTTGCCATGAAATGCCCCCACAGAAAAGTTCCTGC
>JAHDDD010000031.1:13081-20113 GCA_020629535.1 Saprospiraceae bacterium | reverse complement strand
ATATCACATCCATCAAAAAACTCAAGAAAAGGAGTTGGTGGAATAATACCATCTTCTGTCAATGCATCAACACCTATAACATCAATTACTTGTTCACATCTCGCAATGGTATCACCGGCTGCATTTTCTATAGTAAATATTCTGGTGATGTGTCCTATGCCACATTGGTTGATTGCTGGAACAACTTCTTCATCCCAAGCATCTTGTTGACAATTATCATCAACCATTGGCTCTCCAAATTGAGGACTTAAATTTGAAAGATCATATGGCTCATCACAATAAATGACTTGATCTGGTGGACAGGTAATCGTTGGATTTGTCTTGTCCTGAATTCTGACAATGACCATACATATATTTTCATTGCCACTGTAATCAATTACTTTTAATGCGACCATCACTTCTGTGCCCACATCTGCACAACAAAAGTTTACTGAGTCATCAAAATATTCATCATCAGGATCACAATAAGGAGGTCCCATTCGAGCCACCTCATATCTTTTAATACCACATTCATCCCAACTTCCATCATCAAATGTCTCTGCCCAAACTTCAAGATTTCCACTTGATGGAATAGAAACAACTGTGTTAAGTTCGCAAACAGCGACCGGTTGAGTAGCGTCTTTCACAAGTACATTGACCGAGCATGTGCTACTATTATAGCAATCATCATAGGCAATGTATGTAAGAACATTCTCCCCTACAGGCAATGTCATTACATCATTGGTAGAACTCAATCCTTGTAATAGACCTCCTGGGAAATAATCAGGATCAGAAGGCAGACCAACAGGTGCAGCTTCTACATTTATATTTTCAATATCATTACAATTATCAACCGCATTGATTTGAGGAAGCTGTACTTCCGCCTCACATCCATTCACTGTGGTTACAACAAAATCCATTGGGCATTCAAGTTCCGGACCTTTGTCATCAGTGACAAAAATGAGCTGGTTCCAAGTCATCATATATTCTTGATCACATTTCCACTCTCTGATCGTCCAAACTCTCTGTATCTTTTGTGTGCAGCTTATGGAACCCAAGTCATAATCTTCAAAGTCGACAAACACTCCGCAACCAATATTGCTGGCTCCAACTTCAAGGAAAATTCCTGTTCCAGATCCTGTTGCAGGACAAACCATATTTGGCGTTGCTGTTCCCTCTAATTCTGAACAATAATAAGGCAATCCGGTACCTGATCCTGTCATTGGATCAAACGGGATATATGTTCCGTCTTCATCAACAGGATAATCGCTGTCGCATGTTATATCAATATTATCTGGTGCAAAAACCCGATCGTAGTTCGGACTCAAGCGAGTCAAATAAATAGTTTGAACACATTGAGTTGGGCTATAATTACCTGCCGCATCCACGGCCGTGTATGTTCTGATAATTTTACCAGCATACAATGGATCGCAATCAAGGATCTCTGTTTCTTCATTTATCAATATGATCTCAAAGTCTTTGCAATTTTCTTCAGCAAACACTGGTGCAGGCACAAAATTTTGTGCGGTACAAGGCACATAAAATGGACCAGGATCACATTCAATGACGGGTGCGAATTTGTCTTCTACGAGTATCGTTCCCCAACAACAATTACCGCCACAGGTTGGCTGGCAAATTGAAACTTCGAATTCTTTACCAATATCTTGAGAGGTAAATTCATTGTCTACTACATCACCATATTCATTTGTTATTATTATATCAAAGTATTCTTCTGGAACATCTGGATTGTTCACCAGAACCATGTCTGCAGTGATTGTCAATTCACAATTTTCATCCAATGAAACATTCATGTGGGCATTGCAAACCAATTCCTTACATGGAAAAATTTGACTCACATCTGCATTATTATCTTGATCAAGATCAAACCCGATCAACTCATTTCCGAGCTGATCAAGTATCGAGCTAATTTGAGCTTCATTGATGAGATCATCTGGATTAAGGCTTGTTACTGTCGCATAAATATCCATGTTCATGCATTCACCAGACTTGATACCTGCTGTAAAATTGTATCCCCATGTGTTGGCTCCAACTGGGAACCAACCAGGACTGTTTGCAATAGTCAATCCAGCTGGTAGAATATCCACCACTTGCACAAAATGTGCATCGATGTCTCCAATGTTGCAGATTTCCACATTGAATCTTACCAACTCATCAAGACACCACGGCGAAGTTCGCTCAGCGGTTTTCTTTAATTCAAGATCTAATGTAGGAACGGCATTTCCACCTTGGGCGCAAACCCATTGACAAGTAAAGCAGAAAAATAAAACAAGGAAGGAGAAATTGCTGAAAAAGAATTTGTCAGCAAAGGCGTTGCTCAATGAGGCATATCTACTCCTTAACGCAGAGATAAATTTCATTTCTTGGTATTGAAAATTTCCGATCTGAAACTTGTGAACTAGGTTCGACAAGCATCAAATACAATTAAATAGTGTTATTAATACTTTTACTGAGTGGGATTTCTCAGAATGAACTCTCTGAGAATGAGTTGTTTACATCAATTATGAAGCAAATATAAACATATTAAAGAAAATTACAATATATAAATCTAGAATTCTGAGCAAATTAACAGAAATGGCTGGCCAGGATAGCTATTCGAATTCGATGAGGAGTTGATCTTTTTCTACCTTTTCACTTTTAGATACATTGATCTTTTTGACTGTGCCTTTACCCGGAGCTTTGATGATATTTTCCATTTTCATCGCCTCTAGAATGAGTAGATTTTCGCCTTCCGATATCTCCTGTCCAACTTCCACATCAATGGATAAAACAAGTCCGGGCATTGGGGCGAGTAGTTTGTCAATGTTCTGAACGACGACTTCGTTCATTCCCATTTCTTCAACCATCAAGTCCACTTCATCCATCAATGAAAATTCGATCTCCTGACCATTGATCGAGAGTAAATACCTCTTTTGTTGGCGATCAAATTCGATGACATCGCAATGGTAGACATTTGATTTATACTTGAGAACCCATCTATCTTGTGATTGAGACAATATTTCAAAGTCATCGGACTTCACCTCACTTTCGTGAAATAGAAAATTATCTCCTTTGATTGCAAATTTACTCATCGTGCTTTCGCTTGGACACTTAAGAAATAAGTTTCAAATATCGTGAAGATCAGATAAATTACAGCAAAAGGAAGCAGATAGTATTTTGTACTGGGTTGGGTCATTTGTACAAAAAGTACAATCAAAATCAATGATCCTACTACCTTAAAGAACATATTGCCAATCACCAATTGGACAAAAAAGAACTTGCTCTCTTTCGCTTTTGTTGATTTTGCCAGAAAGTATACTACGGTGGCATTGAGCACAAAAAATAAAATGGTCGAAAGAGATAATGCTTCTGCATTGATTCCATCCATGTATCGCTCAAAAAGCACATAAGCAACATAGGCTATGATACTCACAATAAATATTTGAATCAAAAAGGATTTAAGGCTCATTCGAATCTCTTTGTAAGTCGAAATAGATTTTCACAAAATAAGCGATCAATGCCATTACCAAAAAGAGGGCTGTCAGTATCTCAGATTCATTGCCCATTTTTTTATCAATGTATTGACCAAGGTAAGCGGCAAGGAACAGCAGCACGAGCAGCTGAGTGACCATGCTCGTGTATTTCAGATATTTATTTGAAGTTAGTTTATTTTTTTTCTTCTGCTCTTCAGACATCCTTTTGTCTCTTATGCCTCCTTCTCTGAAACAGGACTTATGTTTTTGATTTTTTGACCGGATTTTTCGAGTGTTCCACTCAAAAGACCACCTGGCTGTACGATCAATTTGCCATATTTGATTTCACCATTGACTTGTCCGGTCTCGCGGATATCAAGAATTTCTTTGACAACCATACTGCCTTCAAAAGTACCTTCGATAATCGCATTTTGACAATTGATTTGGCCATCAATTCTGCCTTGCGCACCAATAATGACACGACCACTGCATTGTAAGTCACCTTCGAGATGACCGTCAAAGCGAATGTCATTTTCGGCATTGATACTTCCTTTGATTTTTGTGCCAGAAACCAAACTGTTGATGGCATTGCTTGGAGCTGTAGATTGGGTTACGGTACTGGGATTTGGAGTGTTCTTTTTGGAGTTTCCAAACATCATTCGCGGGTTTAAAAAGTGCTGAAATAAAAAAATCCTTGCCCGGGATGAGCAAGGATTTCAATATATGGATTTTTTTTATCTCTCGTTAGAATCTAGGACAGTAGACTGCTCTTTTTTCTGATCCACAGATATAGTAGACCAATGAGAATTCAAATGCTCCGTTGAAGTTCCCTCCTTCTTGAAGTTTTGAAATATTGTAGTCATAGCTGAATCCAATTCCATACGTCTCGTAGTCAAATCTTGTAGTAAAGATGATTGCATCAGAGTGAGCACCTCCATCTTCTTTCGTACCCAATCTGTACCAAAGACCTGCTTGCCATGATTGAGTTACTACTCTTTGATTTCCGATGGCAAATCTTACCGCAGTACCCAGATTAAATTCTCTGTGATTACCTTGGAACATAGCTACAATGTTAGGAATCAATGAAATCCCTCTTGCCACCTCGAACATACCACCACCATGAGCAGTAAATCTGCTATAAAGAGCGATAAAATCGTTTTGGAAAGATACATTTGGCTGATTCAAGTGGGCCATTGATAATCCGAGGTAGAAGTTGTTGTTTGCATCAAATGTGCTAAACCACAACAAACCTGCAGAGATATCTCCGAAAAGGAAATCATAACTGTTGATGAATCCTGGTGTTCCTTCCGGATCCCAACCACCTTGACCATTGTGCTGAGAGCCCCATTGAAGGTTCCCTTGATTGATTTTTCGTTGACCAAGGCCAACATCAGCACCAATAGATAGATAATGTGATTTCTTTCTGTATCCACCCATTTTTTTACTGTAAGCCAATGATAGCCTACCCTGGATGGTACCAAATTTAGTTGCACCTGCTACATCACCGTAAAAAGAACCTCCGATTCCAAAATAATCCGATCTTCCCACCGGTATTTTTTGATCATATGATACTGAATATGTGTTGTAAGCATCGCTTTGAAGAATTGCAGCCCATTGGTTTCTATAGTTAGCGACCAATCTTGTATTGCAATTCATAACACCTGTCAAAGCAGGGTTAAGGTTCAATGGCGACATGTAAAACTGTGAAAAGTGGATGTCTTGCGCATTGAGTGATCCGGCTAAAAGTACCGGAAACATTAGGATTAAGAGTCTTTTTACACGCTGCATAATCTCCAAATTAGTTTAATTTATTAGAACCTAAATTAAAAGGTTGATTTCGACAACCTCAAGTTATAAAATCATGTTCACTTTTGGTTAAAAATGTAAACCAAAAACCGACATTTATTTTTCTTGTCAAATGAAGAGTACCTAATTAAGGGTAACTCATAAAGGGTGTAGATTCGCTTCTTACTGAGATTTAATGTAAGATATCGTTTTTTGTCATTTAGCTGCCTAATGTTTCAGAATTTTCCGTCTTTCTTTCTAAAATGTGGAATGAAATTAACCACACCGGTAAAAATTCCTTCAACAAGTGTTGAACTAGATCACAAATTTGGGGTATTGAATTTGGGTTCTTGTTTTGCTGAAAATATTGGAAATAAGCTTAAAAAAGCTAAATTTTCCTGCCTTTTGAACCCATTTGGAATTGTTTACAATCCAATTTCAATTTCCCATATTATCCATCGGATATTTAACAGGAAACTGGTATCACAAAATGAGCTATTATCGTGCCAAGATTACTTCTGTCATCCCTTATTTCACAGCTCATTCAATGCTATTGATGCAAAGGTAACGGAAGGCAAGATGAACGACAAAATTAAGTCTTCAAATGACTTCATTTTGACAAGTTTGGACCTTCTCATCATAAGTTTTGGGACAGCCTTTGTTTGGAAACTCGAGGGTGCAGACAAAGTGGTGAACAATTGTCACAAGCTTCCTGGTTCCATGTTTACCAAACATCTCTTAGAAATGTCGGATATCTTGCAAAACATGGGCGATTCTATCGAATTATTGAGAGAAAAGCATCCTTCCTTACGGGTAATATTAACTGTGAGTCCTGTTCGGCATACCAAAGAAGGACTGATTAACAATCAACGATCAAAATCATTGCTGATCCAATCATGCCATCATCTGGCAGACGCAGATGAAAAGATAGAATATTTCCCTTCTTATGAAATGATGGTTGACGAATTGAGAGATTATAGATTTTATGAAAATGATTTGATCCACCCTACTCCAACGGCCATTGATTTGATTTGGAAGCGCTTTAAAGATAGTTATGTTTCTAATGAGAGCAGAGAAATCATTGACCAATTGGGCAAGTTTCACAAAATGCTAGAACACCGACCATTTCTAAAAGAATCGGAAGGTTTTGCCAATCACTTGCATCAATGTTCAATAAAATTGGAGCAATTGAAATCCATTTACCCAAAACTATCTTTTGACAAAGAAGAAAAACACTTGTATTGGCTTCGCGATAATTCATGAGCTTTTACAAGAAGTAAAATTATTTACAAATTGAAAAACAACATTTATCACAATTCGCTAACTTAAAGTCTATTTAATATTACAAGACACCTTACGATGAGATTAATTTTATTGATTTTAATTTTTACAAGTCAATTCGTTTTGGCTCAAAGAGATTTCAACCTGAAGCTTTTAGCCAACGTTGTGTTTGAAGAAGAAATTTGCGGTGATGTTTGGGGTTATGTAGATGATAACGGTATTGAATATGCGCTTATCGGATGCGCAGGTGGACTCAGAATATTTTCTCTAGAGGATCCAACTTCACCTTCACTTGTCAAACACATTGAATATGAAGGCAATCCATGGACCGATATAAAGTCTTCCAGAAAATTCATATATTCTACAACCGAATTTAATGATAATGGCATTTTGATTGCTGACATGACAAATCCAATGGATTCTGTTCCATTTGATTTTGTCTCCCCTATTTCCGGTTCTGATATGCCTATTTTGAATTGTCATAACTTATTTGCTAACGATGAGGGTTATCTTTTTT
>JAHDDD010000031.1:12225-13071 GCA_020629535.1 Saprospiraceae bacterium | reverse complement strand
GCTCAAATTCCCCAGGAATTCAAATTTTTAGTGTGCAGGAAGACCCTTGGAATCCACAATTTGTAGCTCAATCTGAAGTGTTTGCTCATGATCTTTATGAAAAAGACGGATACCTGTATGCTTCCAATGACAATGGCATTGAAATCCTTGATTTCACGGATAAGCTAAATCCAATTAAAATTGCCTCCTTCCCAACACAATTTACAGAAGCACATAACTGCTGGACTTCTGAAGAAAGAGATCTCATCTTTACCACAACAGAAAAAAGAGATGCCACGGTCAATGCTTTTGATATTTCAAATGTCAATGATCCAAAGTTTCTAGGTGAGTTTGCACCCAGAGAAACACTGGGATTGGAAAGAATTCCTCACAATACTTTTTATCATGATGGATTTCTGACGACTTCTTGGTATATGGATGGGATTATTGTGACAGATGTTTCTGATCCTTCAAACATGGTTCAGATTGCAGCCTACGACACATATGAGCCGGATTCAGGATGGTTTGATGGAGCTTGGGGAGTGTACCCATTTTTGCCTTCCAAAACCATCATTGTGGGTGATGTACAGAGAGGGCTTTTGCTCTTAAAACCAAATTATAGGCCCGCATCAAGGCTGGAAGGTACAGTGAGAGATTTTGATACAGGAGATCCAATCCTCAATGTAATAGTAAACATTGAATCCATTCAAGAAAATGGCACTATAAGCAACCCAGCTGGTGAGTTCGCCACCGGTCTTGCAGAGGAAGGAATATATTGGGTCAACTTCGAACGAAGTGGTTATTTGCCATTGAGAACAAGTTCGGAGATTTTTGCAGGCCAAATAACCAAACTGGATGTAGAGTTAC
>JAHDDD010000031.1:0-12215 GCA_020629535.1 Saprospiraceae bacterium | reverse complement strand
CTTCTAGCAGCATAATTTTTAATGGAAAAGTTTTGAATCAAGAAACCAATATTCCAATTCCCGATGCTCAGGTTTATCTTTCCAGTATTGCAGGTCAACATGAAATTGAATGCAATCAATTGGGAGGATTTGCAACCCAAATGCTGGAGCTTGCCACCTACGAAGTGTACAGTGGTAAATGGGGGTATGCTGAGAGCCTAGATACAATTAATCCCGTGGAGACAACCACCAAGCACTTTTTCATTTCCCATCAGTACAAAGATGATTTTATTCTAAATAATTCATGGTTGGTTGGTGGTCAACCGGAAAGTGGGCAATGGGAAAGAACTATTCCTTATCCATTTGATACAGAATCATTAGCTCCATCTACTGATGTCTCAGGTGACCTTGGCAACAAATGTTGGCTTACTCAAAATGAAATACCTTGGCCAGGATTTGAAGATTTAAATGGCAGTACCACACTTACAAGCCCTCCTATGGATTTATCTGATATGCTAAATCCTGTCATGGAATTTTCATATTGGTTGATGACAGATAGTGAACAAGAAACTGGTGGACTTGAAACTTACCTTTTAGACCACAATACGGGAGATCAGGTCCTCATTGAAAATTTTACGATTCCAGATACCACCTGGCGGTCATTCCTTTTCTATCCAGAAATGCATCTGGAAGATTTAAGCAATGTCTCTATTCATTTTAATGCTACGGATGGTGGTAACGACAATTTGTATGAAATGGGTATCGACGCATTTATCGTTCGCGAAAATCTTGTCTCTACCGAAGTCATGGATGATATTGAAGTTAGTATTTACCCAAATCCATTTGACGGAGAATTGATGATCCAAAACCATGAAAGGTTCGAAACTTATGTAATTTCAAATTTGTATGGACAGATTCTAAAAAAAGGAAGAATTGAAGCCGGAAAAATCAATGCCTCTGAATTGATTTCCGGTGTATATTTCATTCAATTGAAAGGTGAGCATGAATTGTCTTTGACTCAAAAGGTGGTGAAGCATTAGGTGATAATTCCCCATGTAAACGATGTCATATCAATGTATGCTTCAAATAACTCTTTTGGCAGTTGAATTTGAAACATCGGTTTTATCACCACTGTATGGAACATTTACATGAACAATGCCGGGAGTTTTACCAATTTCGATACTGCCCATTTGCTTATTATAGCCCAGCGCTTCTGCTCCATTCAGGCAGGCCCAAGTAATGAGGTCCATGAATGGAACGCTCGATTGGAATCTTTTAATGGTTTTGATTTCTTCCCAGATACTCAACTGCCAATTGGAAGTGAGACTATCGGTACCCAGCGTCATTTTTGCATTTTCATCAACAAACAAGGAATAATCTGGCAAGCGATTTTCAATATACAGATTGGCATTTGGACAACTCGCCCAAAATACATTAGGTGACCACCTTTGGGCGTAAGAAATATCCTCTTTTGTGCATGTTGTATTATGCACCAGAATGGTTTTATTTTCTGGGTTCATTCGCGGCAACGCATACGCTATAGAGTTCATGCCCTTGACGGGAATGTTTTCAATCGGCATACCGATATTGCTAAAGAATTCGAGCATCTTGCCAGAATGATCTTGAAACATTTCGTTTTCCGAAGGTGTCTCTTGATTGTGAATGCTGATCGTTTCGCTTTGCAGCGTATTTTCTTTTAAGTATTTGAATAGATCTTCACTGACCGAATATGGAGCATGAGGCACCCTTGATTTTTTGTTACCATTGCCATCACTTTGTTCTTTAAAGACGGCTTCATATTGATCAATGACCTGTGGCGTCATCCCCGGATTCATAAAATCAAACATCTCCACAAAACTGTAATAATGAATGGGGCTTCTCGACTTACGGTCGGCTGTATCTGCTTTATTGCAAATGTCTCCAACTGCTTGAATCCCATTGTCCCACATTTCTTGATCGGCACGATCTATTGCATCATTGATGATCTGCTGATCGATATCCCTGAACTGAACAACACTTGAAATAAACTTCACCAATCCGGTCCCTGTATCGACCTTTGACTTCATATGTGAAAGTTCAAGATGGCAGTGTGTGTTGATCATTCCAGGCATCAGGAATCCGTCGAATTTTTGCACACCCGAATCTCCCGTTTCTGCTGAGTCAATGATCTCTTTTATCAGACCAGATTCCTCAATGATCAGAACTTTGTTTTCTAAGATTTCACCATTTCCAATCAGGATGTGAGGAGCAGTTATTTTTTGAATTGGGAGCATTGTTAGTTTTTAGTTCTTAGTGATTAGTTTTTAGTGTTCGCTCATTGCATTTAAGGGAGAAAGAGCATGCTGTTTTTTATGCAGGAGTGAAGTTGGGATTGAGTGCTTGAGCAAGATATCCATTGTCATCATTACCATCATTTCCAACCTCATTACCATCATCACCTTAATTCTTGGACGATCATTCCATTTACGATCCGAGGCAAAAAGTATGAGCTTTTGGGTGGAAGGATTTTTTTATTATCTGCATAGTAGCACATTTCTTTTGAGGTCAATGGATACATCATAAATCCTACCCCTTTTTCAACTTTAGAAATGGCATTTTCAATACCCTTAAACGAATCAACGCCGGGCACATACGTTATACCAGGAAAATCACGAATATCTACTATGTTAAGAATCTTGGCCATAACATATTGATTTAATAAAGCATAGTCGAGAATGTACTTTTCCTTTTTATGTTTTTTGAGAATTGATTTCTTCCAAGTGCACTTAAACCAGGATTGATCAATGGACATGATCATTTCGTGCTTCTTGGCTGGCTTAGACAATTTCTTGATGGGCTTTACATTCATATATTTCGAAAGTCGCACCAAAAAATCTATGTAGCTCAAGTCCTCATTCAATTGCACTACCCTGTTGTAATCATGAATTTTTAATTCGCTAAATGGCATCAGCACAGTCAACAGGCTGTCCATTTTAAGGCTGATCATTTCTTTGTAGGATTGATACCAAAGTATCCTGGCAATAGAGCATCGATGATGACCATCAGCTATGTAGGCCTTGGGAACATGTTGGGCAAACATCTTAATCAATTCTTCTACTTCACTACCCTGGGTGATTTTCCAAAATCTATGCGTCTCTTTCTTCTTTTTTAATTTGATGGTTACGTCAGCATCAGGTTTTGTTTTGGACCTAATGAACTTTTGGTATTCATCAAATGAATGAAAACCGAGAAGAACCGGTTTAATAAATGCACGTCGCTCGAGGGTGAGCTGAAGTTGTTCTTGTTCTTTGGCACCAAGCGTTTTTTCATGCTCCAACACCCGTTCATCGAGCAAATCCATGATGTCCAATGTGGCTACGATGCCTATATGCTTGCCGTATGGATTCTCGACTTGATATAAATAAAGGGCTTCTGAGGGCTCCTTTTCAAAGAAACCATTTGCATGAAATTTTGGGTACTTGTATTTGGCATTACCAAAAAAAGAATCCGAGTCTGCAATTAAATCTGTTTTCGGAAATAATCCCTGAAAAGGAATTAACTTCATTTTTCTCGCTTATTTAGACAAAGATAAAATTGTCCTTAAATTTGAAGCGATTTTCTGCCCTCAATGGCGAATGTGGTTAAAAAACAGCTGGTTGGTGAACAATTTGAACTAAAATTCATTGACTATTACACCTAATCAGTCTTTCATTAATGGAATACACAGAAGGAAAAGAAAAATTCATAAAAACTTGGGGCGAACTAGGCACCAACTGGGGAATAAACAAAACCATGGGAATGATCCATGGACTGCTTCTCATCGAAGTCGAACCATTGAGTTGTGACCAGATTATGGAAGAATTAGATATCTCCAGAGGTAATGTCAATATGAATACCCGAACTTTGGTCGAATGGGGCCTCATTCACAAAAAAGAAAGACAAGGTACCAGAAAGGAATTTTTTGTGGCAGAAAAAGACATTTGGAAAGTATTCAAAAGCATAATTAAAAAAAGAAAGGAGAAAGAACTTCATCCTATGATTCACCTTCTCGATGAAGTAAGTCCAATGAAACCCATCGATGAAAAATCTGCAGAGTTTATCAAAATGATGCAAGAATTGAGTTTGTTTTCGCACAAAGCTGACAAAGCCCTTGACAATCTCGTCAATTCAAAATCGAACATCCTTGTATCAAGTTATTTGAAATTGATAAAATGATCAGACTGCTGGCATTTTAATCACCTTTGCCAGTTGCATTTTTTTACCCATTTGAATTTGAATCTTTGTTTCAGGATGCCTAAAACTTCTTGGCACGTATCCCATTCCGATAGGTTGATCAAGGACCGGAGAAAGTGCACCTGATGTCACCTCACCAATTTCGTTGTCCTCAAGATCAAAAATTTTATAACCCTTTCGGGGAATGCGTTTACCATCCATCAAGATACCGATGAGCGTTTGTCTGTTTTTGTCTTTCTTTGCTGCGGTATAATGTTCGACTCCAACAAAACTTGGATTCTTATCAGGCTTTGTGATCCAATTCAATCCGGCATGTGCTGGAGAAATTTCATCATCAATATCATTGCCATACAAGCAATATCCCATCTCTAATCTCAAGGTATCTCTTGCACCCAACCCTACTGGTGTCAAACCTGAAGACTTTCCGGCTTCATTGATCTTCTCCCACAGATTTGCCAATTGTGATTCAAGAACGTAAAGTTCAAATCCGCCAGCACCTGTGTATCCGGTAGCGGAAATCAACACATTATCAATGCCTGCGAAGGTCCCTTTTTGGAAATGATAAAATTGGATGCTATCGAGATCAAGCTCTGTTAGAGTTTGAAGAATTTCTTTTGATTTCGGTCCTTGAATGGCCAATAAACCAGTTTTATCGGAGATATTGATGACCTTGGTTTCAAGATTGTTGTTGGCATTTATCCATGCGAGGTCTTTTTCAATATTACTGGCATTGACCACGAGCATAAAAGCCTGCTCCCCTTCAGAACATTGATCTTCATCCAATCGGTACACGATCATATCGTCGACAATACCACCATTTGCATTCATCAAACAAGAATATTGGGCTTCACCAATTTTCAAAACAGAAGCATCATTGCTACTCAATATTTGGATCAGTTGAAGTGCTTGCTTTCCTTTGATAATGAATTGGCCCATATGTGAAACATCAAAAATTCCTGCTGACTCACGTACGGCCATATGCTCTTCGCTTATGGTGGAATATTTTAGTGGCATTTCATAACCAGCGAACGGGACCATCTTAGCTCCTAGTGCAACATGCTGATCAAAGAGTGGTGTTTTCTTCATTAGATTTGCTTGATAATAATATCTTGAATTTCGTCTCCAATTTCTGTTTTTAAAATCACATCCATTCCCTCAATCACTCTACCGAATATACTGTAATTGCCATCAAGGTGTGGGGTTGGTGAATGGGTCACAAACCATTGAGAGGATTCGGTGTGCAGACCTGCAGAAGCCATTCCAACGTATGCCTCACCATCATAATGTAAGGGTCCTACTTCTGATGTAATAGAGTAATCCAAGCTTCCATAACCATCACCTCTATTGCAACCAATTTGCGTGACAAAGTTGGGAACCACCCGATGAATTTTCACGCCATCGAAGTAATTCTCTTTCACCAATTTCAAAAAGTTGAAAGTGCTGATGGGTGCTTCGGCTGGCATCAATTCTATATTGAAAATACCTTTATTGGTCTTCACAATTACTATGGGCTTGTCCTTGAATTCTTCTAACAAGGCAAAGTCTGGAGTGAAATTAGCATCCAGCTTAGTCAAGACCGGATCAGACACCCCTTTCAGATTTGCAATAGCTCTTTCGATCGCATGATATCCTTCTACATCACGTGGAAGCTTCAAGTTCATCTTTGCAGTATCAAGAAAATTAGTGCTATCTATCAATGGTATCAATCTGGATTCTTTGGTCGCCAAAATGTTACCGATTTCAGCTGTGATCCCAGCATCAGATTCTTTTAATTGTTCTTGTAGAAAAGTGAGAATTGTTCTCTTTGCATATCTGCTGGAAGTTTTGAAAGTCAGATCAAATTCAGGATGATTGATGATATTACCGAGTGTTTGCACAATGGCTGTTTTGACAGCTGGCTCTTCTGCATCTTCCATTAATTTAATGACCTCAGCGTATGCACCTGGATCGTTAGACAGTGCCTGAATAAATGACGCTCTAGCGTATGCGTTTTCTTCTTTTTTAACTTGCTGGATCAATTCCCACCTCGTTGCAGATAAGGTCTTGGTGTAGTAATATGGCAAGTTTTTAAAAACCGCATAATACAACTTAGATTTAATCAACCACGGCCTATCTTCTCTAGCCAATGCCCTATAAACAGTTGCATCATCTTTATTGCCATTAGCTATAAAGAAGTCTGCAGCAGAGCTTGCAACGGGCAAACTCGGATCACTCAATAGATTGATCATTTTTTCAGCACCATTGATATAATCTTGAGAAGATAGCGCTCTGATTAAATTCATTTTAACCCGATCGTCTTGCTGAAGTTCAAGCTGCTCTAACAGAATTTCTTGAACTTCAGGATCAGTGGTTTTCCTCAAGCTTAGAGCGATCGCCATTTTGATGTCAACATCTTCCTCTTTCACCAAGGCCTGGGTCAATTGAAATTTAAAATTGTTGACATCGACTTGATTACTTCTGGCTAAATAATGTGCAGCCATCAATCTTACTTGTTGAGGATAATCAGCATCATTGATATACTCCACGGCCTTTTGCGTTGCTTTTTCAGAAACGATACCTCTTAAAGAATATTGATAAAATGATCGCACTTGTCCAAGAAGCAGCAATGTATCTGTCTTTCGGTAGGTGCTGACATCGGCCATGGCGTCTAACATTTTGCGAGAACCAAGTTTGCCAATCGCTTCGAGAATATTACTGTTGACAATATTATCGACGGAACTGGTATCACGAGACTTAAAGGCTTCAATGAGAGTATTTTCACTTTCTTCTTTTCCAATTTGTCCAATGGAGTATGCTGCCATTGCTGCTACCCTTTTCAGGGGATCTTTCAACAAAGAATCAAGGATTGGTAAGGCTTCTACATTTTGGTAAGAAGCAAAGGCTTTGGCTGCAAGATATCTGTGTGTCGGATCAATGCTTTCTGCGTATATCTTTAAACTATCAAGATTTTGCTCCACTTCATGTTTGATGATATTCCTGACTTCAGGGTCATCAAGACTCACATTGATTTCAGTTAGAACTTTATTTGATTCAGGAACACATGCAGTGCAAAAGATGAAAATACAGAAGTAAAAAACTGCTCTTGGATTCATGTGTCAAATGTAATGAATTAGGTTTTACTTTGACATTCCTACTGAGTGATTTATATCCTTTCATTTGTCTAATGGAACTTTTTTAGCTTCAATTTCAATTATATTATTGATCAATTCACAATGACTTTATGGGATGTTTAAAATCAATTATCTCCATCTTTCTTGTCTTTGTAATCATGGCGCTTTTCGTTCTTGGATTTGTTTCCATATGGATCGATATTCATCAGCAGGCTGAACATGGTAAGCCTTACTTTTTCGATCCTGAAAAAATAGATAGTTATGAAGAACCTATTTTCACAGGGATAGAAGAAGAGATGAGAGCGCATTATCAATCAAAAAAGGCAGAATTCTCGCAGCTGAAAAGATATCTGAACTTCATGCTTTCGGACCAAAAAAACCTCAGCATTGGCATCAGAGAAAACAACCAGATTTCAATTTCAGGAGCGCATAAAAGCGGTTACTTAATGAAGTCACCACTGGAATATAAAACACCAGAAGGAAAAGAAATACTCTTAAAATTTGGGCTTAGTCCCGAAACCATAGAAGGCATTGAAAAGAATCTGAAACCTCTCGAATGTAAAGCCATCAAAGTAGGCGATGCTACGAAAGTAAAATACAAAAACGCAAAAGACGGAAATTTCTATTTCAGATATACGCATACAAACGATCCGGCAGGACTTCAAGATAGTTGTTTGTTCCTAGCCATTGATAATAATATGATGCTGGAATACGAAGGCTCCGGTCGTGGACCAGATTGTATCAAAAGTAAGAATGATGAGAATTTCGACAATCGTAATTTCGTTCGCAAATGGTTCGACATCTTTACAAAAAAGAAATTACCACCAGGTTGGAAGTAGATTCTAATCTATTTTAACATAAGTGCTATTCTCTGATTCAACCAGGGTGTAAAAGTTTGCACATTTTCATTTCTGTCATAACTTTGTGGCATGTCAACACCTCAAACAGCAGCATTTCAAACATTGGGTTGTAAACTCAATTTTTCTGAGACTTCAAGCATCAGACGGATGTTTGAAAAGCAAGGTTATGCCACTGTTGACTTTGACAATCAGGCAGATATTTATGTCATCAATACTTGCTCTGTTACAGATTTTGCAGATCGTAAATGCAGATATGCTGTTCGACAAGCAAAAAAAATAAACCCTGATGCTAAAATTGTTGTCATAGGATGTTATGCTCAACTTAAGCCACAAGAGATTGCCAACATTGAAGGCGTGGATCTGGTACTCGGAGCATCTCAGAAATTCAACATATTGCAATACATTGACCAAATCGGATCTTCAGGGACCGGAATGGTCATGGCAGGTGAAGTTGAAGAAGCAAACAGTTTCGTCGAGGCATTCTCTTTTGGTGACAGGACCAGATCATTTCTAAAAGTACAAGATGGGTGTAATTATAATTGCTCGTTTTGCACCATACCTCTTGCACGCGGTAAGTCTCGAAGTGACACCATTGAAAACGTATTGAAGAACATCAATGAGATTTCAAAAAAAGGAGTGAAAGAGGTGGTGCTGACTGGAGTCAATTTGGGTGATTTTGGAAATGGTACTGAAGTGATTGAAGGCACCAAACCTAAAAAAGAAGCCTTGTTCATTGATTTGATCAAAGCCATTGACGAATCACAAAATGATATTGAAAGATTTAGAATCTCATCGATTGAACCAAACCTATTGACCAAAGAAATCATTTCCTTTGTCGCCCATTCGAAGAAATTCGTTCCACATTTTCACATACCACTTCAATCTGGTTCTGATGAGATGCTTAAAAAAATGCGTAGAAGATATTTACGTGACTTGTACAGCGAAAGAGTTGAGTGGATCAGAAAAGAAATGCCAGAATGTTGCATTGGTGTGGACGTGATTGTTGGATTTCCGGGAGAGACGGATGAGCACTTTAAAGAGACCTGTGATTTCCTCATTGACCTCGATGTAAATTACTTTCATGTATTTACATATTCTGAAAGAGAAAACACTTTGGCTGCGGAGATGAATGACATTGTCCCAATGGACATTCGCCGTAAGCGCAATGAAATATTGCGAAACATTTCAGCCAGCAAGAAGAGGCTATTTTATGAAAAGGGAATAGGAAAAAGGGAAAGGGTGTTGGTTGAAAGGTCTAAAAAGACCAATCAACTCACCGGGTTTACCCGAAATTATATCAAAATTTCAATAAAAGGTGTTGATTCATCTCTTGTTAATACAGTCAGAGATGTGCGTTTAATTTCTTTTGGTCAGGACGGTTTGGTTGAAGCAGAATTGGTCACATCAGAAGCTCACGCCTAAATTTGCGGTAAAGAAATTTAGACTGCTTTGATCAGTTTGATTGATCATATTGAAAAAACCTTTCTGGTATTCAAAATTAAGAGTGATAAAGGATATGTCGAATTCCAGGCCACTGGAAATTCCGGCTACCGCCTCATTTAAATTCAGATCGGGATTTGTTTCTTGAGGGTATTCGAAGATATAATCTATGTTCCCTATGAATCTGAGTCTGGTAGTAAAGATGTCGCCAATGCCAAATAATTTGAAGGCTACTCCTGCCCTTCCTTTGATAATTTTCAAGGTTGGATCATCAGGAGAAAACTTCGCTTTATTAGTAGACAAAAAACTGAGCTTGTGCCACTGCCCGCCAACCAGAAAATAAAACTGTTCGTCACCTAATTTACCATCTGCACCAATATGATAGCCCGTATGCTTGGTTCCTTCAACGGTCAACATCTCGTGTTGATTCTTGGCTGACGAATAACCGACATACACAGTAGCACCTTGACTAAATAGACTGTAAGAAATAAAATAGCACGATAGGGTTAATAGGAATTTGATCAGATGTTTGTTCATTTTCTCGATTAATTATAGGTAGCTGGGAGATTCAAATATAATGCTTAACGATCTAAATTGCATCGTTCGTCTATTGGAATTGAAATATTGACCAATGGTTTCCTATTTTTGGGAGCACTATTGATAAAAAGCTTACATGTATCCAGATTTAAGTTATGTCTTTCACGATTTGTTCGGCACAGAGGTCGACAACTGGACTTCCATATTCAAAACTTTCGGCGTTTTGCTCGCAACAGCTTTGCTCTCTGCAGCATGGATTGTCAAATCTGAATTAAGACGAAAAGAAAAAGAAGGATTACTTCCAAAAATAAAAATCCTAAACGTTGACAAGAAGAGGCTCGCCATACGTGAGGCCATTGTGAATGGTTTGATCGGGTTTTTCTTTGGTTTTAAATTACCAATTATCATCAGCCAGTTTCCTGTCTTCAAACAAGATCCTGCCGGTATGGTATTTTCATTGCAAGGAAGCTGGATAGGTGGAATTATCGGCGCTCTGGTTCTCGGAGGATATTATTATATGACTGGGAATAGCAATAAAACGGAAGCCACAACTCAACCAGGTGAATATTTAATCTCCCCACATCAAAAGACCGGAGACATCATGATTATGGCTGCAGTGTTTGGAGTTTTGGGAGCAAGACTTTTTTCAATCTTTGAAAATTGGGACGAATTTCTTGCCGATCCATTTGGTCAACTTTTCTCTGGAAGTGGACTTACTGTTTACGGTGGATTGATTCTCGCTTTCTTGGCGGTATTTATTTATATTAAGAGACTCGGTCTTAAGCCCATCCATTTGATGGACATTGCAGCACCTGCGATTATGATAGGTTATGCTGTAGGTAGAATGGGATGCCATTTTGCTGGCGATGGTGATTGGGGAATTGTCAATACAGCTGCACAACCAGGCTGGTGGTTTTTGCCTGACTGGATGTGGGCGTATGATTATCCGCACAACGTGTTGAGAGAAGGAGTCGCAATAGCTGGTTGTGAAGGCATTTATTGCAACAAACTTGCTGAGCCTGTCTACCCTACTCCAGTATATGAAATCATCATGTCCTTTGCAATTCTCGGATTGCTTTGGTTTTTGAGAACAAGAATTAAAATTGCAGGTCTCCTGTTTTTCATTTTCTTATTTTTCAATGGTCTTGAAAGATTCTTTATTGAAGGCATCAGAGTCAACCCAAGATATGAACTGCTCGGATTAGGCTGGTCTCTATCTCAATGGATCGCATTGATGTTTATGATAGCAGGAATCATTGGCGGCATTTTCTTACTTGTCAATAAAAACTCAAGCGGTGGTACCAGTGAACCGAAGGAGAAATCGATATATGATTATTGACCAATCATGCAAAGTAAAATTCATTTTTGAACTCAGAATAAATTCACAGAAGTGATAGAAAAATCCAGCATCAAGTTTCTTAAAGATCTAGCGAAAAATAACAACCGCGATTGGTTTTCACAAAATAAAGACCGCTACACAAGCATGCATGAAAATGTTATCTCCTTCGCAGAAGCATTGATGACAGAAATGGGCAAACACGATACCCTGGTGGAAATGACCGGTAAAAAATCTTTATTTCGCATATACAGAGACGTTAGGTTTTCAAAAGATAAAAGTCCTTACAAAAATTACATGGCTGGAAGCTTGAAGCGAGATACACCTTACTTAAGAGGTGGCTATTATTACAGTATCCACCCTGGTGGCAATTCAATGATTGGCTGTGGCTTTTGGAATCCAAACAAGGAAGATTTAAAATTGATCAGAGATCACATTGCGGTAGACGCCAAGCCATTGAGAAAAGTGTTGAAATCGAAAAAATTCAAAGACACTTTTGGTCAACTCGAAGGTGATAGACTGAAGACCGCTCCCAAAGGATATCCTAAAGATCATCCAGATGTTGATCTTCTTCAGCACAAGCAATTCTTGGTGTACAAAAAATATACAGACAAAGAAGTTTTGGACAAAGGATTTGTAAAGCAAGTTGCTAAAGACTATAAAGCAATCAGACCATTCTTCGATTATATGAGCGAGATCCTAACCCATAATTTGAATGGAGAGCCATTGTATTGAATGAGG
>JAHDDD010000410.1 GCA_020629535.1 Saprospiraceae bacterium | reverse complement strand
GCATATTCCCGAATTCATTGAATGAAGTTCTGATGACCAATACGTCTTCGTCGTTATCATCTTTGCCTTCTCCCAATTCTTCCAAACCAAAATCTATGAGCTCCAATTCTAATTCTTCAGAATCGTGATCGCCCGGGTTGAGATTGAAAACTGCATACTTTGTAAATTGAAAAGAAACGCTGCCAGATGTGCCCAATGATCCGTCGTGCTTATTGAAAACTGCTCTGACATTTGCAACTGTTCGTTGATTGTTATCAGTTGCTGACTCTACGATTACCGCCACTCCATGTGGGGCATATCCTTCAAACATCACCTCATCATAATTGGAGGTGTCTTTACCCATGGCTCTTTTGATGGCCGCCTCCACTTTGTCTTTTGGCATATTCACACCACGAGCGTTTTGAATCGCTCTACGCAAAGCAGGATTGTTTTCCGGATCAGGTCCACCAGCTTTTACCGCGATGACAATTTCTTTTCCGACACGGCTAAATTGCTTTGCCATTCGGTCATATCTGGCAAACATGCTCGCTTTCCTAACTTCAAATATTCTACCCATGATGTAAAATTTGCCGCAAATATAAATAACTGATAGCTATTTCGGCAGAGCTTGAATTCATCAATGTAGGAAAATTGACCTTAGATAAATTTTCTAATAAAAGATCGTTGGACCATGCACTTATTGAAGCATCTTAATCAATGCATTACATATTATATAAAATTATAATATTTGGAATGATATATGCATCAGTAAAACATTGGGTATATATATTTACGTTAATGTATCATTAATGCACCTCCCAGAGCAGTTTTGCACCCTGAAAATGCATAAATTTAAAATTAATTGAACACGTAAAAAACAATGAGCATGAAGAGCACAATATTGATCATCCTTTTAACTGTTTCAGGGTTCTACGCTGCCATGAATCCGCCAGTAAGTTTTGAAGAGAAAGAAGGAATGATCCTCGATGCCGTGGTTAGGTTTATGGATGCTTATCATTTTAGTCCAGAAACCATCAATGATGAATACTCTCAAAAAGCCTTTGATCTTTACATCGATTACATTGACAATGGAAAAAGATTCCTCACCCAAGAGGAGGTAGATCAATTGAAGGCTTACGAAAATAAAATTGATGATGAAGTCAATCTCCGGTCTTTTGAATTTTTCGAAAAGTCAATGACTATTCTGGAGCCAGCTCATGAAAGAGCAAGAAATATATTCAATGAATTGATTGAACAAGACGTAGATCTCAATGCAGGAGGCTCAATTCAAATGAATCCTGACAAAAGAGAATTTGCTCAAGATGAAGAAGCATTGAGAGGTAGATGGAAGAAAATGCTCACTTACGATTTGATCGACAGAGTCAATGATAAACTTGAAGATCAAAAAAAGAAAGCAGAGAAAAAGGAAGTCGAAGCTGATCCAAATGCAGAAGAGACCATAAATCTTTCTAAGGCCACTGAAGCAGAAGTAAAAGAAGAGGAAGAAGCTCCTAAAACTTTGGAAGAGATGAAAGCCAAAGCCAAAGAAGAAATGAAAGAATCTTATGAGAAGTGGTTTGAGAGTATGGATAAGTTGAGAAGATCTGACAGATTCGAAACATACATCAATACGTTAACTCATCTTTTCGACCCACATTCAGATTATTTTAATCCAAAAGAAAAGCAGGATTTTGATATTCGTATGGGAGGAAAACTTGAAGGAATCGGAGCCAGACTTTCACCCGACGGTGAATGGACCAAGGTCGTTGAAATTATTCCTGGTGGGCCAGCATGGAAAGGAAAAGAATTGGAACAAAATGACCTGATCCAAACAGTCAGACAAGACGAAGATGAAGAAGCATTGAATATTCAAGGCATGCGACTTGATGATGTTGTTCAGCATATTCGTGGCAAAAAAGGAACCGTTGTTCACCTTACGGTAAAAAAGACGGACGGTACTACAAAGACGATCAGAATCGAAAGAGATGAAGTCATCATCGATGAAGGTTTTGCAAAGTCTTTGATTTTGGATGTGCCTGAGGTAATTGAAAACATTGGCTACATAAAATTGCCAAGATTCTATGATAGTTTTGAAGGCAAGGTTGGAAATAGTTGTGCAAAAGATGTTGCCGCAGAAATAGAAAAATTGAAAGCAAACAATGTCAATGGTGTCATCTTGGATCTTAGAAACAATGGCGGAGGATCATTGAGAGATGTGGTTACTATGTCTGGTTTGTTTATCGAAAAAGGACCAATTGTTCAGGTGAAGCCAAGAGGTAGACCGGCATATGTATATGATGACAAAGATAAAACTGCTCAATATCAAGGACCATTGATTGTGATGGTCAATCAATTTTCTGCGTCTGCTTCTGAAATTTTGGCAGCAGCATTGCAAGATTATAACAGAGCCATCATCGTCGGATCCAACTCGACATTTGGAAAAGGAACCGTACAAAGATTTGTCAATCTAGATGAAGCATTTAAAGGTGAAGATAAATTCAAGCCACTAGGTAATTTGAAAATCACGATGCAAAAATTCTACCGTGTAAATGGAGGTTCAACACAACTGAAAGGTGTAACTCCAGACATTGTGTTGCCTAACAATTACCACTACATTGAGACAGGAGAAAAAGATTATGAATATCCAATGGAGTGGACAGAGATAGATCCTGTTGAATTTGATCAAAGCATCTACATTGTTGAAAATATGGATGCCATCAAAGCTAACAGCAATGAAAGAGTCAATGCCTCTGAAGATTTTAAAATGGTTTTGAAAAATGCTAGCCGACTAAAAAATGTTAGAGAAGATACTGAGTATCCTCTTGAACTCGACGCATTCTCTAGCAAGATCAATGAAAGAAAAATTGCGGCAGAAGAATTCGATAGTCTTTATGAAAGAAAGATCGATGGTCTTGCTGTACACAATTTGCCAGAAGATATGACCACACTAGAAAATGATGAGTCAAAGAAAGCGAGAAATGATGAGTGGATGGAAGATGTAAATAACGATTTCTATTTGGAAGAGGTCATGTTCATCATGAGAGATATGATCAAGATGAACAATTGATCTTGGGGAGGCGGGAAACGAGATGCGAGATGCGAGATGCGAGATGCGAGATGCGAGATTAGTTTAAGATAAAATAAAGATAGACCGGACTTGTTCCGGTCTATGGCAGTACTTCAATCTGTGAGCCGGGCTCAGTGTTCGATGTCACTTTTCTTTTCCTTCCTGCGTCTAAACATTATATTTGCCTAGCGAATTCAAGATGCAGTATTTTATTGAAGGGTTGGTTTTTGGTTTGATGCT
>JAHDDD010000409.1 GCA_020629535.1 Saprospiraceae bacterium | reverse complement strand
GAAACCAAAAAATCATCCCGATTTAAAGCGGCCCTCCATGGCAGGCACCCACACCTAATTTATCCCGATTATCGGGACCAAATCGGGAAGGCTATACTTCTTTTGGCTGAATACAAGTAGAGACTGTTCTTTTTACTTGTTTATTTTTTATCTCAAGATTAAAGTTTTTTGCTTGACAAAGTACTTCGTAATAAATCACGACAAAAGTAAGACAGTTCTTGAAATGAGAAAAGCCCTAACACATTAAAAAAATATTTAATATGAATCAGAGTTTTAATGCAAGGTCAGCCAACCTTGATGAATAGCCTGCTTCATTGTCATACCAAGAGACTATTTTGATCATACTTCCCAACTTATCAGTCATTCCTGAATCGAATATTGAACTATGGCTGTTTGTAACTATATCAGAAGACACCAATGGGTCATCGACATATTCCAACACTCCTTTCAAAGAAGAATTTGCGTATTTCTTGAAAGTCCGGTTGATCTTCTCGATGGATACATCTTTTTCTGTTCTTACAGTAAGTTCAACCAATGACCCGGTGATAACCGGTACTCTGACAGCCATGGCAAATATTTTGCCTTTAACAGAAGGCAATACTTTTCCAACGGCGTTGGCAGCACCTGTGCTTGTTGGTACAATATTGTATGCAGCAGCTCTGGCTCTTCTCAAGTCACTATGCGGCGCATCTTGAATACGTTGGTCGGCAGTGTATGCGTGTGTAGTTGTCATGGTACCTTCGATAAGGCCCCAATTCTCATCAACAATTTTCAAAAGTGGAGCGAGGCAATTGGTGGTGCAAGAAGCATTACTCACATATTTATCTTTTTTACCTAGTTCATGGTCATTTACACCAAGTACAATGGTTTTAACTCCTTCTCCTTTGGCTGGAGCAGAAAGCAAGACTTTCTTTGCTCCTGCATCTGTGTGCAGTTTCATTTTATCCAATGTTCTGAAAACACCAGTGCATTCTAACACCACATCTACCTTTAATTTTTTCCAAGGCAATTTAGAAGGATCTCTTTCTGAAAATGCGTGAATCTGTGTTCTGTTTACTTTGATGAATTTATCGTCTGCAGTAACTTTTGCATCGAACTGACCATGTGCACTGTCGTATTTGAGAAGGTGTGCAAGTGTGTGGTTATCTGTCAAATCATTGATTGCTACGATCTCGACTCTTCTGTCACCAAAAAGTTTTCTGAAAGTGAGTCTTCCGATTCTTCCGAAACCATTGATTGCTATTCTTTTCTTTGCCATTTTGAAGTTAGTTAGTGTAAAAAGTACAATAATTAATTTAAGCCCACAAAGCTAAGCTAAAAACCCATATTTTTCTATACAAAAATTGGAAAATAGAAGCCTTTTAATCCTCATAAATTTCGGGTTGCAACTTTGAGATATACATGATAACAACTCCTCCAAATAGAAGGAATAATTTGAAGACGAAGCCCCATGGAGCGGGAAAGTTATCTATCCAAGTCAAAAAGCGCAATTGAATACCCAAAAGACCTAATAATAGGCTGAGGAAACCAAGTGTCAAAAAGACAAATCCGATGAGGCTACCGTATTTTTTCATCATAAATTTAGCTCAAGATTTCAGGCAAATGTACAACAAGTTGTTTGCAATAAGGTTTATGCGTCGTACCTTGCATTCATGGCCGATATCACCGAAAGAATCAAAGTCATCGAGTGTCCAAGAGATGCGATGCAAGGCATCCACGAATTCATTGACACAGAAGATAAAGCCAGATACCTGAGCCAACTTTTACAGGTCGGATTTGACACCATTGATTGTGGAAGTTTTGTCTCGCCCAAAGCCATTCCACAAATGAGAGATACTTCAGAGGTGTTGGGCTTATTGGACCTTACAAATACCGATACCAAACTTTCCGTCATTGTTGCAAACAAACGTGGTGCGAATGATGCAGTTGTCCACGAAATGGTTGATTTTTTAGGGTATCCGTTTTCAATTTCAGAAACCTTTCAAATGAGAAACACCAATGCCACCATTGAAGAATCATTTGATCGGGTGAAAGAAATACAAGAAATAGCCCTGAAGGCAAATAAAAAACTCATCATTTACATTTCAATGGGATTTGGCAATCCTTATGGTGATCCTTGGAATGTTGAAATTTGCCAGTCATGGGTTGATCGGCTTGCTGATGAAGAGATTAAGATCATGGCATTGTCTGATACAATTGGAGTCGCCAATGCTCAAAGCATTAAATATTTGTATAAAAACCTTATTCCACCATATCCTGATGTGGAATTCGGAGCTCATTTTCATACTAGACCCGACGAATGGCGTGAAAAAGTACAGGCTGCCTATGACAGTGGATGTAAAAGATATGACGGAGCGATAAAAGGATATGGCGGCTGTCCGATGGCAAAAGATGACCTTACGGGGAATATGCCCACCGAAAATATGCTCTATTTTTTCAATGAAGAAGGAGAAGATTTGGGCCTTGATCCCAATGCATTTATAAAATCAATGGGAATGGCATCAGAAATATTCCCTATTTAATTTCAAAATTCAGAACTTACAGTCGAATCCAACCTAGGGGCATTGAATTGGCAAAGTGAACAAGGTTATAAAGAACTATTCGAAAGCTTTTACAACGTACTTTGCAACTACGCCTATAAGATTTTACAGAATGATATGTATTCAGAAGACGTCGTCATCGATGTTTTTGTAAAATTATGGAACCAAAAGGATAAGCTGACCATTGAAGAAGGAAAGCTTAAATCATACCTGTTTTCGTCCGTGCGAAATGGAGCCTTAGGAGTGCTCAGAAACCAGAAGACCAAAGACAAGTATGAACAGGTATATGCGGAGATTTCAGCACTGAAAGAAGAGGACCAAAGTCAAGAAGAAGACTTATTCATATTTAGAGAGCTCCTCAAACGTTCATTGCGACAATTGCCGCCCAAATCGAAAGAAGTTTATTTGCTGAGAACACAAAATGGACTAACTTTCGCAGAGATTGCTGATGAGCTTAAAATCTCTAGGAGAACTGCAGAAAACCAAATGGCAAATGCAGTCAAGAAATTGAGAACCTTGATTTTAGAACAGAAAAAATTATACAACATCTAAATGGACATTCAGTCATTAATTCTTAAGATTCTTAACAAGAAAGAAGCGCAGGCAGAATACGAGCAACTAAAGAGTTGGAAGAATGAAACTGCAGAAAATTTAGCTTTGTATCAACAAATAACACAGATCGTGGAAGAAGGTCAAAATCTGAATAATTACAGAGAATTTAATACCGAATCTGCCTACCAAAGATTTTT
>JAHDDD010000030.1:18264-20392 GCA_020629535.1 Saprospiraceae bacterium | reverse complement strand
CCATCGATGATGACCAACGGCATATCTTCGAGTTGCAGAGACCCACCAATGGTCTCCAAAGAGTTGAAGCCCAAAATTTCATTCAATATTCTGCATTCTTTGACAACAAGACCTCCACCAATGGACCTAAGTTTATTAAATCCCGTGATCTCGATCATCTCATCAATGTCGAGTAAGAGAATAAAACTTCCAACCGATTCCAAAGAAGGAAAGTCACCCAAATGTTTTAGGTTATCAAGATCAATCATGGTGATTTCTTGACCAATAAATTTTAAGGACTCGAAAGTATTTATTGAATCAAGGATAGAATTGCGCGTGATACTCAATCCTCCTCCTATTGTATCAAGACCTGAGAATCCTTCTATTTTGCTCATGGCATTGTTCTCTCCAATTAACAGTGCCTGTCCAATTTTTCTTAATTTATTGAAGTCTCCAATTTGTTCTGTTGAAGGATTTGCGTGCAACAAAAATCTTCCATTTATTTCCTCAAGATTTGGCATCGCTACTTCTTCAAGCACAGCATTGTCGATTATTTCTAAATTGCCATTGATCTTTTCCAAATTCCTAAAAGCTTCAAGATTCGACGCATCCTGACATCCCGTTATAGTCAAATCTCCTTCCAATACTTTACAATCTGGATACACTTGTCCATATAATTCAAGATCTTCTTGCGATTGAATGAGGACACTACCAGGTGGACATTGTGCTGAGCCATTCAAAAAAGCAAAGCTAAAAATCAATATGAGAGACCAATGGTTTTTCATTTACAGCTTTATGAACTTTTTCGTAAGTAGATTGTGATCGGAATCGACCTTAATGAAGTAAATTCCTGAGCTTAAAAAGCCTAGGTCAATTTTTGAAGGCGTGTTGTTCGATCTAAACTTAAGCTCGCCTTTCGAATCAAAAATTGATAGCGTTCCTTGGAGATTTTCATTAAAATAAATTTCATCCAAAACAGGATTAGGATAAATATCTGATGAATCAACGAGCTTATCCTCGACATTGGAAAGTCCACATCTGTTGAGTATAGATGCTCTGCTTTCACAACCACCGGTATTGTTGTATATGGTATGTAAGTTGGACTGGTCATTCAAAAAATCGCAGACATTCTCAAGCGAGCAATTGCTCAAAAA
This sequence comes from Saprospiraceae bacterium, assembly GCA_020629535.1. Lineage (GTDB taxonomy): Bacteria > Bacteroidota > Bacteroidia > Chitinophagales > Saprospiraceae > JAHDBF01. The sequence continues at coordinate 19,259 of JAHDDD010000030.1, read as the reverse complement.
TGGGTTGTTGTGAATTCTTAATCCTAAAAGATGTTCACCAAAAATTGCATTCTCCAGTCCATCGATACTTGAGAGTACTTTGTTGGATTTTATGACAATATTATCAACGGTGTCGGTGACGGAAGAAAGGGCATCGATATTAATCAGAAAATCATTTTGGGTTACATTGAGCACTCCAATCTTTTGCAATGACGACAATCCATCCAGAGATTTGAGTCCTACGTTTTCTTTGATTTCAAATGTTTCGCCAATTGATTCCAAACCATTGAGACCAATCAATGATGAAAGCGATTCTAACAATAATAAATGAAGCGAACGACCGACATGCTTAAGTTGATTAAGGCCATTCAAATCATTGAGCAAGGGCATTGCAAACAACGATAGGCTATTACCCACTGTCGTCAGACTGTCCAATCCATCCATTGATTCCACTTGCATCAAAGTATTAAAATCTGCACTCTTCCCTATTTCTTTTAAAGATTCTAGTCCTCTAAATGAATTCAGGCTAATAAGATTATTAAACCACACATTACCTTCTATCACTTCTACATTATCTAATCCGAAGAGGGACAATAAATTTTCATTATTGGTCAAATGCAAATTACCGTGTATGCGTTTGATCCCAGAAAGTGAAAAAAGTGAAACCAACTGTGAGTTGTTCTCAATCAAAATATCTTCACCTATATATTTCACATTATCAAAACCAAGCAAGCTTATCATTCGGGTGTTTTGAACCTTGACATTGCCATAAATTGAATCTAGAAGAAGCAGACCTTCAACATTGGGTACGCTAGTAAGATCTTTTAATTCTAAATCTCCATGTATGGTTGTGAGTCTTGTAAATTCAGGAAAAGGTCCAGAAACCCAATCTATAATTTTGAAATCATTTCCTATATAACTAATATTAGATAGGCCTCTTAAATCGAGAACAAAAGCAGAAATTATATTGAAGTCATGTCCAATAGAATCTAGTTTTTGAAACCCAGAAATAAATC
>JAHDDD010000030.1:0-18164 GCA_020629535.1 Saprospiraceae bacterium | reverse complement strand
ATGATTAGATCATCAGGTGGACAATCTTGTGCAGTGGAAGCAGCAGCAAAAATCAAACAAAATGCAAATACATTCAGCCATGCAAAATGCCATCGTATTTTTGTATGTTTTGCTCTAAACTTCATATCATGCCAATTAATTTTTTATGAATTTATGTACAAAATGGTCTTCTGACGTATGGATGTAGATGAAATAAAGTCCACTATGCAAACTTCTCGTATCTATTTGAGAATGAGATGAAACATTGGTCAATACTTTATGACCTTGAGCATCGTAGATTTCTACATTCAAAAGCATCCAATCATTCAATCCTTCAATGGTCAATTGATCTCCAACAGGATTAGGATATAGTTTAAGGTGTGACTCATCCAATTCTGTCGTTGGCAATAATTTGCAATGGTCTTCGACCGCATTCCGGTCCAGGCAGAATCCGATATTCGTGGCAATGCTTGCATTTTGAGGTGTGAGTTTGAGATAATCACAAATTGATTCTACTGCACAAAAATCCAGCGTTAGATTTGAAACCAATTCGAGTGTACTCGAAGCAACTAATAAAATATGATCTATTCCTTTCAGCGATGTCAACAATTGATTGAATGAAATATTGACAGATTCAAGCTGGGCATTAATCCCATTTAATTGCTCAATGTTTTGCAGAGACTCATTATTTGAAATAACCAAACTACCCACATCTGTAAGTTGGTTAAGACCTTCCAGATCTACCAGATCATTAGCTGCTGTAATTTCTAGGGTTCCACCTATTCTTGTCAATCCTCCCAAGCCTCGCAACGAGTTTAACCTGAAATTATCTCTTATTATTAGATCACCATTCACACGCTCTATCTTATCAAATCCAAATAGGCTTACCAATTGATTGTTTTCACCAATTTCAAAGTTTCCTGAAATATTTTCTAGATTTTGTAAACCGAAAACAGTAACCAAACTTGAGTTATCCCAAACCCTGAAAGTCCATCCGATGTCTTCGAGTGCATTGAAAGGATTCAAGCCAATGAGTCTGGTTCTTTCCACAATGAATTCTCTTCCTACTTTCTTCAATTTCCCAAAACCATCTGTGAAATTCATGAACCTGCAATTATTCAGAATCAAATTCCCACCTACTTCTTCCAAGTTATAGAAAGCCCTAATTGCGCGCAATCCAAATTGCTTGGAAATTTCAAGATCACCAGAAACCATTTGTAAACTATCAAATCCCATCAAGGTGTCGATATTACTAAAACTCTCCATGATGAGATTACCGTTAATGCGTTCAATGAATTCCGGTCCATGAAAAAAAGTACCAAAGTCAATGTTTCGAACCTCAAAGCTAGCGTTCAATTCACGCAAGCTTGGAAAATTTGTAAATTCTTCTAAGTTTACATTTTGCAGTAAAAGTACATCACCGTTTACATACTCCAATTTTGGAAAATTTGTAATTCGGTCAAGACTGCCGTTGGAACTCACCTCCAATTTTCCATTGAGTTCTGCCAGATTGTTAAAATCTTTGATTTCATCAAGAACTAGATTGCCTGAAACGAAGAAGTCACCAGTAATTGTTTCTAATTTCTTAAAACGGTCAATGACTCTCAAAGCAGTATTATCTGTGAACAACAAATTACCATCGAGATAAACAAGATTTTCAAGTCCATTGACTTTTTGAAGGTTCACATTGTTCTTGATGGTAAGATTACCGTGTATGCGTTCTATCTTGCTGAAGCCAAACAAGTCTATCAAATCAACTGTGCCATTGACTGTTACGTGTCCATTTAATTCAGTACAATTTGGGAAGTCTGACTGGAACCTTTCGAGATCTGCTCTATTGAAAATTAAGACATGAGATTCAGGACAATCTTGTCCAAAAACATTGATAGTAAGAAAAATGAAAACAAGAATGTTAACAAGTATTATGTGGTTTCCGCTGTTCACTCATTTAATTTACATCTTGGAATTCATTAAATATAATTAGTGAGGATTTTTTTTCAAATATGTCTTCTTGGGGATGTGGAGGGCGGAATGTGGTGATGTGTGGGATGTGTGGGATGTGGGGGATGTGGGAATGTGGAGGATGCGGGAATGTTGGGATGAATATTGGAGAAAAATTGACCTTAAAATCGATGGCTCATAACTTGTAGAATCTTTTGAGATTGGTGTCATCTAGTTCTGACAATCGAATAAAATATACACCACTTTGGAGGCTTGACACGTCAATGCATTGATTTTTCATAGTGCCTTTGAGCATGATTTGCCCATTGATAGCATAGATACAAAACTTTGAATCCACCTGATCAGATACATACAGCCGATCCGTTACTGGGTTTGGGGAAACAGAAAATTCTATTGGGGCATTAGAATTTGTACTACTTGTAAATTCACAGAAATTTAAAACCTCGGATTCAGAATTGCAACCTGTATCATTGGAATATATATTCGTCATATCTGAGCTGGAAATAGCAGAACAGATGTATGGAGTTGCGCAAGTAGTGAGGTTTTCATTATCCATTACAACAACTTGTGGTACTGAATTTTCTTCGATTCTAAATTTATCTAATCCGACAAGAGAAACGAGGCTTTCATTGTTCACAATTCTCAAATAAGAGAGATGAGCATCACACTCTCTCAAGGCACCAAGATCATTCAATTTTTTATTGTCCTGTATTTGTATCAGATCTACATTGCGAAGGCTTTCGAATCCATGTAAAGATTCAAGTGCATCATTTGCATTTATTCTTATCTGCTGACAACTCAGAAGACTGTCAAGTCCTCTCAAATCTTTGACCAAATTGTTGTTTGATATTTCTACTTGATTGGTTACAGTACCGACGCCACGTAGACCCGACATTGAGTTTAAGTTTGGATTATCATTGATGATCAGATCACCTCCAATATTATCCAATGTTCCCATGCCAAGCAAACTGATGAGGCTTGGATTGGAAGTAAATTCTAAAGTTCCACCCACTTCTTTAATGTCTCCAAAACCTAGCAAACTTACCAAGGAACTATTTTCATTGAATACCAGATTGCCCCCAACTTTTTGCAATTTTTTCATTCCCGAGGGTGTAAACATTCCGGAATCAGAAAACATAAAATCTCCGCCAATGCATTCAAGCTCAGAAAAATCTTCGAGGTCTTCAAGCGTGCGATTCGAAATGAAAAGAAAATCACCTGTTATAGAATTTAGATTATTAAAACCACTCAAATCATCCAACACAATGTTGGGACCAAGTATAAAATTGCCATCTAGTTGCCTTAAAAGTTTAAACCCTAAAATAATTGATAGCTCATGGTTATGTTTGATCTCTAAATTTTCGAGCTTGGTCAAGCTTTCAAAATCACCAATTCCAACCAATGATAAATTAGATTCGATGATTATGGTTTTGCATTCCCGAAGACTTGAAAAATCATCTAATATTACAAGGAAATCATGATTCCTGATGTCAATCTGAATTCCAACCTTGAGCAATGAATTGAATGCGTTATAACGTTCTTCGACTCCATTGTTGTGTAATAGCAAAGAGGAACCTATTTCTTCTAGATTCTCAAAGGGTTCGATATGTTTCAATGTTGTGTTTCCGGAAAGCGTGAATGTTGTACCCACTTCTTCCAATATAGAAAAACTCGCCAATGTATCAAGACCGCAATTTTGAATTCGTAAAATAGATTCAATTCGTTGCAGATTTGGAAAAGCAGGAATATGTTTTAGTAGCTCATTTTCTTCAAAGATTACACTTTGCATATTTGTCAACTGATCAAATCCTCTTACAAACTGTAGAATTTCTAGATTTTTAAATGTCAACGTTCCATTGAAGTTTTCTAAATTTTGAAAACAATCAACAAAAACAAGAGAATGTAAATCTTGGATCGTTAAATTTCCACCAATACTTTCAACATCAAGGGCATCAATACTTCTAATTGACAGACTTCCCTTTATGATCAAATCGCCACCTATACTCTTTATATTTTCAAGACCATCAAGATATTCAAGATCGTGATTGCCATCGAGAAATAGATTCCCTTCAATCTTCTCGATTTGTGAAAGACCATTAAGATTAACGATACCATTTGTACTAAAAATATTGAGATCACCTTCAATAATTTTGCAATCTGGAAAATTGCTAGAAAAATTATCTATTTCTGATTGAGTGTAAATGGTATAATCCAAAAGAGGACAATCCTGACTGATGGCTAGAATTGACAAGAAAGAAAAAAATAGCAGTATGGGCACTGATCTTGCCATATATTAGTCTACAATTACAAAGTTTTGTATGATAGAAACATCATGATTTGAAAGCTTCAAAATATACATTCCATTCGTCAAATCTTCCATTTTAATACACGCAGATGTATTGAGACGACCTGACTTGACCATATCTCCATTCACATTAAAAATAACAAAATCTTCGAATATTCCACCATTCACATACAATCTATCCGTTATAGGATTGGGATAGATCTGAATTTCTTGATCATCAATATTTGCTTCTACAGAAGTATTTAGTTCACATTCTTCTAATACCTCCACCGGGTTGTTACAGCCTTCAAGATTATCATTTATTGAAAGCCAATACATACTCAACAATTCACATATAAAATCAACAGAACAATGATCAAGTAAAGGATTATCCGAAAACTTATAATCAAAAGTTGATGTGGGTGGTTCTAAATTATCGAGACCACTCAAACTTTTTAAACTATTATTATGTGTAATATGAATTTGCTTTAATGTTGCATTACAATTTATCAATGCACTCATGTCGACCAACGTGTCATTGTCTGATACAAGTAAATTTTCAATTTCTACAAGATTTTCCAATCCGTTAAAATTTGCCATAGAAGGATTGAAGATGAATGCAAGACTTTCACAAGAACGAAGACTATCTAATCCGTGAAGATTTTCGACTAGCTCATTTCGAGAAACCTCGACTGAAAGTCCAACTTCTTCCAGTCCAATTAGCCCTTGAAGCGAATTTAATGATTTATTGTCAGCGATGATGAGATCACCGGGTATGCGTTTGAAATTACCAATACCCAATAGAGAAAAAAGAATATCGTTTGATCGACAAATAAAGTGTCTTCCTAAAGAATCCAATGCATCAAAACCGAGCACGTTTATAAGTAATGGATTATCCCAAATTAGAAAATCACCACCGATGTATTCTAAATTGCTCATGCCATTTGCTGAAAAAATCATCGTATTATTGACATTTAAATCTCCGCCAATTAACCTGACACTGGAGAAGAGTTCCAGATTTTCAAGACTTGAATTGTGAGACAAAACAAGATCATCACCAATCTCAGTCAAAGAGTCAAGTGATTCGATATCAAACAATTGGGGATTAGAGTCAATAATAAAATCTCTTCCAATGTATTTGAGATGTTCGAAACCAGAGATAAATTCTAAATGAGGACAGAAATTAATCTTCAAATCAAGTATAATGGAATCGAGTTCTTGGAAACCATCCATATGGAATAAACTAAAATTGTTATCTATTTCCAAAGTGCCAAGCTTACGTAATTCATAAAAGCTATAAAATTCCATCAACTCAAAATTATTACTAATTGAAACTTTGAACCCCACATTCTTTAAAACAGGAAATGCTTCTATAAAAAGTAAAATTTCATTATCAGTTATAAAGAGACTGGAACCAATGGTTTCAAGATTATTGAAGCCAAATATATCTGTCAGTTGTTCGTTGTCTCTGATCCAAAGATTTGATCCAATTTCAACAAGACTTTCCAATCCTTCTAAAAAAGCCAAACTCTTGTTTGAATTAATCTCAAGGTTGATGCCTATTTTCTCCAACTGCTCGAACGCAGGTATATACGTCAAACCCTCTAATTGATCAAAAATCATAGACCCCGAAATTTCTGTCAAACCATTGAATGCATAAAACTCAATCAGATTTGGTAAATGAGAAAATTCAAAATTGCCACCTATGAATTTCAATTCATCTATACCTTGAATATTAGCTAAATTATGTGATTCACTTAATATTAAATTTCCATACACACTATCCAATGAAGTCAATTCATCGATGGATCGCAGGTTGAGGTTTTCGGCAATGATTAAGTTTCCACCGACCTTTTCGAGATTACTCAATCCTGAAAGGCTAAAAATTGAGTTGCAGTTGAATAGTTCAAGACTTTTTGTGATTTCAGAAAGTTGTGACAGACCATCTAGATTGTCCAAATCTTCAACATCTTTTATGATAATGTTACCATCAAAAATACTACACCCAGAAAACTGATTTGGAAAATCATCAATTTGCTCTTGACTCGTGATAATCAATGAATCCAATGCACATACTTGGGCTTGAACATGACCCATAAACAAGGTCAGAAACCCCATCAATGGTATCAATAAATTGGACTGGCTTTTCATAATGCTGATTAGTTTTCCTTTTCTTCAATAAATATAAATAAAGTCACTTTTAGGTTGAATCTAAACTCATTGTACATGACTTATCTATAATAGCTGAAAAAATTGGATCGCGTTGCAATTTCTATAAAACTGCACAGTAATTAATAACTCCAAGAATAAGAACCACAGCAACAAGTGCAGAAACTTGAGACAATAATTTACATCCTATCGTAGATAAATCTCGGTAAAATCTTTAAAAGCCTACCGATCATTCCCCACCTCCTGGTAACATACACGACTTTCCTTTTCGATTTGATGGCCGAGTGGATTTGTCTCGCCACCTTATCGACAGGCATGAGCCAAAAAATTCCATCTCCTTTTGCCATATCCGTATCTACAAATCCCGGTCTGACATCGGTAAGAAATATTTTCGAAATAATCTTATGCGACTTTTGTCTCAATCCCTCAAAATAATTTATTTGATATGCTTTGGATGCATTGTAGGAAGGACCAAAGCGACTTCCTCTCAATCCTGCTACAGAACTGATATTGACGAGATGACCATGGCCCTGATTTTCAAATTTCAGGAAAGCCCAATTGACAACATTTGTAAATGCTCTAACATTCAGCTCCAATACTTCTTTTGCTAATTTATAATCCAATGCTTCATTAAGATGGCCAACACCAGAAGAATAAATAAGCAGATCCAATCCTCCTAAAGAAGCTACCAATTTTTGTAGTCTTTCACGACAAATATCATCATCCGTTGCATCGAAAGATTCCACGAAAATAGCGGAAGGGTTTGTAAGCTTAATGGCATGTAATAATTCAGCTCTTCTTCCTGTTATTCCTACCAGGTAACCTTCACTTACCAACTTCAAGGCAAGTCCTTTGCCAATGCCAGATGAAGCTCCTACGATGATGGCTTTTTTCATTTTAGCAGTTCCTATTTAATGCTTGATAAATGACATACAAGATTGATATTTTCCCATCAAATTGTAAAAGTACAATCCGTTTGGAAGGTCTGAAATATCGAGACAATCCTCATTCTCTGCTTTACCTAATTTGAAAACTTTGCCATCTACATTTACAATTTCATATTGAGCAGACTGAATGCCTGAAAGACACAAAAAATCGCTAGTCGGATTAGGATAAATCAAAACATCCATACCGATATTCGCCGAAACAGATGAGAGGTTGCATTGATTTTCGAGATCATTCAAACTAGAACAAGATTGATTATTATCAAGAATACCTAAGGAATAATTAGCACCATTGTAATATCCATCAATCACATCACATATGTATGCATTATTACAAACAGAAAGCTCATCATTGTCATGGACAAACAAAATCAAAGTCGAATCAATGGCTTGAAATGAACTTAATCCGTCCAAGTTTTTAAGTTCTTTGTTGAATGCAACTTCAATAAAATATGGTTTGGAATGACAATTGGACAAACCATCCAAATTGATGAGCGTATCATTGTGTTCAATGATTAGCGATTCTGTATGTTCCAGATTTTGTAAATGATCTAAGTCTCTTAATGATTTATTTTCTGTAATTACAAGTTCTCCCACATAAACCAAGCTATCGAGTCCGCGTAAATTTTCAATATTTAGGTCACTTAATTTTAAGCGAGATCCTACTGAATGAAGTGAAGATAATCCTGTAAGAGAATTTAATCTTTCATTAGAGTAAATTTCACAATCATTACCCACTTTCTTTAATGCAGAAAACCCAATGAGACTGACGACCCCATTGCCAGAAATAATAACTGTGCCTTCAACTTCTTCCAAATTTTCAAATCCCAAGATGGAAATAAGATTTTGATTAAATGCAATCATAAGATCGCCTGTCACTTTTGTTAGACTTGAAAATCCTTCTAGTGTTTGCAAACTATTTTGAAATATAAACGCTGTGCCATCAATTAAAACCAATGATTCAAGGCCAACAAAATTTTCCTGCATTGGCTGACGCTCGACCACAAGGTTACCAAGGTAACTAAGCGAATCAAAACCTTTGAAATTTCTCATCAAGTGATTATCTCTCACAACCAAAGAGTCTACAGCTTTCAACGAATTCAATCCTTCGAAATCAGCCAAGGCCGAGTCTTCAATTCGAACCATTCGATAAACTGAATCAAGATCTGAAAGTCCTGTTAGATTTTGTAATATATGATTGTCTCTTATAATCAAATTACCCTCAATAACCTTTAAAGTATTCATGATAGGAAAGAATGTAAGACTTTGATTTCTGGATACGTCGAAATTACCGTGTATGCGCTCAATTCTATCAAATCCAACAACCTCTTCAAACATGGGGTTTTCCTGAATAATGATGTTTCTTCCTATGTCGCTAATGGTGCTTGCGTCAATCAGCCTCAGCATAATATTCCCATCAATAATCAAATCATTTTCTATTTTCAATTCATTGCCAATTTGAAAGGTAGCTATCATCGGGTTTCCATGGATGATCAAATCTCTTCCTACACAGTCAAGAGAATCCAGACCTACTAAATCTAACATATTGTCATTGGATTCAACCAACAGATCAAGTCCGATGGATTTTAATTTAGGACAATCTGGCAACCGAATTTGAGACCGTCCATCATACAACCGAAAAGTGCCACCAACAGACATCAACGATGGAAAACCAATCTCTGAAATGGAAGTATTATTGTACAAATCGAGGTCTCCACCAATGGTCTCCAATGCAATAAATGAATTTAGTATAACCTCAAAATCCGTTTGCTTAATGATGAGATCATGCTCTACCCTTTTAAGCCCATTGAATCCTCCAATAAGTGTATACAAATTTGTGTTTCCCCAAATCTCTAGTGTGCCAACAGAGACCAGACTAGTAAATCCAGAGATATCTTCCAAACCTTCATTTCCTGCAATCCGCAATTTTCCTTTCACTTCCTCGATATGAGACAATGCATCTAAATTTGCAATATCCCAACCTCCTTGGATAAAAAGATCCCCTTCTATCACTGTACAGTCTGGATGATTGATGATGAAATTATCGACCAATTCTTGTGTGTCCAAAAGAATTATATCCTCTTGACAGGATTGCGAATAAATTTCACAAGTGAAAATGGTGACAAAAAATATCAGGAGTTTCATAGTCTTCAAAATGCATTTGTTGCAAAATAAGTATTTAGAAAATTCCAATCAACATATAATACAATCAATACATCGACTTATCATTCAAAGCACATATTTCACGCAGTCCAAAGATCAAATCTTCAAGAACTTTTTTGAATGCCAATAATCATTGATTAATACCATCAGAACATACAATCCGTTCTCGAGATTGGTAACATCTATTTGCGATCCACCAATGCAATTACCTGTTGAGTGTATGCGTCCATGCAAATCAATAATCTCGAATTTGAAATTGATATCATTGTCAATCTTCAAATAGTCAACAACAGGATTTGGAACAATCAAAAACTCATTGATCTTTTGAGCCGTATTCCGTGTATTCGATGTGGAATTGCAACTATTCAAAACAGCTATTTCATTCATACAACCCCCAATATTATCATCAATGAAAACAACATGTTCTTCATCCTGAATAAAAGAACAAATAGCCGGCGTTGCACAATCAGCCAAAACATCATTTCTTATTATTGTCAACTTTCCCAATTGGTCATTTATTCTAAGATTGGCAATTTGCTGAAGAGAGGTCAATGATTCTACATCGGTAATGATCAAATCTGATAATTCATTTTCAATATTTGACAACGCTTGAATAGAATTCAAATTCGCAAGAAATTCAAGTTTAATTCTTTCAGTGTGGCGGAGATTAACCAATCCATCCAGGCTTATGAGATTTGGAATATTACTCAGCACCAATCCATCATTTATCACCTCGAGTGAATGAAAATTGTCAAGCGAACGGATTTTACTACCTAAATTATCAAGTGAAAAATGCTTGCCCACAAAATGTAAGTTATTAAAACCTGAAATGGTATCTAGGCTGTGATTTTGACTTAGTAAAAATGTACGCCCAACAGAGTCAAGTTTTTCGAAACCATCTATATCATCAACGAATGATCCTTGAATAACGAAATCATTTTCGACTACAGTAAGATTATCAAAGCTTCGAAAGGAACTTAATTGGGAAGCTCTGATTTCAAAGTCTCCATTCACTCTTTGCAAAGATTCAAATGCCTGTAATTCAGACAAAGATGGATTTTGTATAAATGCCAATTCAGCAATTTCTTCCAAAGCATTGAAGCCGCTTATTTCTGACAAAAGAAAATTATTAAAAAATAAAAGCTTTTCGACAAACTTCAAATTCTGAAAATCAACAATCGCAGACATATTTGGATTCAAGTTAACGGTCAACTTGCCAAGCAATGAGTCAACGACAGGAAAACAATTGACCAGAATCAAATTTTTATTGTTGCTGATAAATGAGTCACCCTTGATTTTTACAAGCTGAGAAAATGTGTCAATCACCAGTAGATTTTTATTATTCTCAATCTTTAAGGATCCGACTTCAAGTAAGTGATCAAGGTCACGTAGTAATCTCATTCGATCATTGCCTTTAATAGTAAAACTTCCCCCTATGCTTTCAAGTTTTGGAAGATTGTTTATCTCAATCAAATCATCATTATTATCAATGATTAATTCTCCACCTACAGATTCCAATTGCTCAAAACCATTCAAATTTTCAACCGAAGAGTTTTCAATAATCAAATCACCGTGTATACGTTGTAGTTTTAATCCTTCAAGAGAATATAGATCTACTGCATTGACAATCCTGAAACTCGAATCCAATTCGATGCATGCAGGATAGCTTTCAATGAATTGCTCAAAATCTAATGAACTTTGAATGAGCACAGAACCAGGGCACTGAGCCAAAAGAAAATTAAACTTAGAGAAAAACAAAAAGATGAATATCAATCCAATAATGTTTCTCATACTAATGTTTTACAAACTTAAAACCCGACCTGCCTCTTCCTTTTAATTCTAGGAAGTAAACACCAGATAGCAATTCACTAACATCAATCATTGACTCTTGAAGCAACAAACCCGTTGACCGTATACGCCCGAGCGCATCGAATATGACATATTGATCGTTCAATTGACTATTGAAATAAAGTATATCACCTAAAGGGTTTGGAAATACCATCAATTCTCCATTATGATTTGAATCAAATGAAGTCGGCATATTACAAAGCTGAAGTACCGTCTCACGATCTTCACAATTCGAACCATTTAATATAATTAATGAAATAAGGGGATCAACTTCCTCCAAAACTTCACAGACATAATTTACAGCACAATGTTCTAAGTTTTCATTGGATACAATAAAAATAGATGCATCTGCTTCATCGAATTGAAAATTATCCAAACCAGATAAACTTAATAAGCTTTCATTATTTTGAATGGAAACAAATGTGGGCTTTGGACTGTGCGACAACAAACCGTCTATGCGTTCCAAATCATTGTTGAGGGCAAGGTACAAGGAATCAAAGGTGGAGAGATTTTCAAGTGCATCTAAGTGTCTCACACCAGAATTTGTCACACTAAAACTTCTGCATGACTCCAGTGATTCTAAACCTCTCAGATCTTCAATAGATGATAAGTTATTAAACTGAACAGCGCCTTGAACTTTTTCAAGAGAAGAAAGTCCAATCAATGAATTTAAACGAAAATTAAAGTCAACAACCAAGTCACCGCCTACTTCTTTCAATGTATTTAGGTCAAGTATTGAAAGTAGTTCCAGGTTTTGATTGATTTTCAAATTACCACCAATATGACTCAATGAATCTAATCCAAAAAAACTCAGCAATGCCGCATTTGCACTAACATTGAAATCACCTCCGATGGATCTCAATCCTCCCAGACCTATCAAGTTTGGCAAAACGAAATTGCCCAATATGACCACATCTCCTTCTACCTCTGTAAGACCTTCAAGCCCGATTAAGTTCTTCAAAAATAAATTTCCATCAAATCTAATATTGCTGACTTTTCTTAAGTTGGACAAACTTTCAATCTCAAATAAAAAAAGATTTTGTTCAATGATTAAACTATCTCCAATTTCAGATAATCCTTCCAGTCCAAAGAGAGAATTTAAATTATCTGCTTGGCGAATGATTAAACTTCCTCCAACAAATTTTAATGCTGACAAACCCTCTATAGAAATTAGCTGTCCAACAGCACTTAACATAAAATTCCCATAGATTGTATCCAATGTAGTCAGGTGTGACAATAATGCTAAACCTGAGCATGTTTCGATCACGAAGTCACCATGCACCTTTGAAAAGTGAAGACCTTCTATTGAAATCAAAGCTGAATTATCCCTGAAGATGATATCTCCTGATATTTCATTGATTGAATCAAGCCCTTCCATGTTTTGGATTACATAACTTCCAGTGAGTTCAAAAGAGCCAATTTTTTCCAACTTTGGAAATACATCTTGGAAGCTTTCAAATTGATTATTTTCTTTAATTTGTATGCCTCCACCGATCTCTTTCAATTGATCAAATCTTCCAAATTCTTGAAATAAAGAATTGTTTTCTATTCTAAGCTCCCCTTCTATTTTTTCCAAAGACGGGAATGCGGGTAGTTGTTGAATAGAAATGTTATTTACAACAGAAAGGCTACCATCAATACGGCTAAGTGCATGAAGAGATGGCCATTCTTCTAGTTCGGTCAAACCTTCAATGTGCAGATCACCATAAACAAACTCAAGATTTTCTATTCCTTTCAATGAAGTCAATTGTACACAATCCCTTAATGAAAAATCATGAACAGATTTTAAATTCTCCAACCCTTCTGTAGATTGCAGATTCCATAAATCCGATATACTCAATGACCCATTGATATGTTCAATGGTTAAAAACGCATCCAAGTCCGTTATATCACTTGCATTGGCAACAACAATATTTCCTTCAATGATTGTGCAATCAGAAAAATTCATTTGAAAAGCATTCAGATCTTCAGATGAATTAATCACCAACGTATCAAAAACACAAGACTGAGCCAGACCCAAAATGGGACACAAAACCATCACACAAATAATAATTTTGGTCTTGGAGTAAATGTCACAAAGCAACTTTGAGAAAGAGACTGTTTTCATGATACTTTAAATAATGCGATTACAATTTATGAATTTATCTTAAACTTGGCCAACCACTTTTTTGCCATTTCCACCATTTATCTTAGAAGGAGCGAATTCAGGATTGAGCGATTGAGCGAGATTCCAAATATGATCATACCGACAATTCCCATCATTTCCATCATTCCAAAAACAGCTTAATTTCCAATTCTATATTTTTTAAGGAGCTCTTCCTTTTCCTCGCATCCTTCAACACAGTTAAAATTTTTATCTAGCATCAGCTCATGCCCTTCTAATATTACTTTCCATTTTCCACGAGACTTGTCCATTGATTGAAAAACGAGTGGAAATAATATTTTTTCATTTCTGTCAATTACTCCTACCAATCCATTTTGCTCTACTATCATTTGTTTCGACCCAAATCCTTTACGAAGTTTAGAATATATCTGATCGGAAACCTTATTACCTTTTTTGTCTATGAAATACCAATGATCTCCTTCACGCACAATGGCTTTATTGTAATTGTATGTAAATGGATACACTTCATTGAATTTGGGATTCAAAACCATTTCTCCATCTATGTCGACAAAGCCCCAAAGGCCATCCTTTTTTACAGCACACATTTCCCCATCTTCATAATGTTCCAAATCTTCATAAATGGGCTCGATTAGAAAATTCATTTTTTTATCAAGGATTCCAATCCCTGTTTCGGTTTCTACTTTCAACAATCCAAGCCAGCAATGTTTGACGTCAAGTAGTTGGGGCTCCATCAATATATTCCCAGCTATATCAGCAAAACCAAACTTTCTGTCATTCATCAGTTTAATATAATCGCAACGATGCCGATCATAATCAATCTGATCGTATTCTAGTGGAATAATCATTTGATCGTATTTGACCATCCCTTGTTTGGTAGGGTTCCCTACTATAAAATAATCAGCGAACATGTGCTTGACCACCTCATACTTACCGGGTAATTCCTCTAACGGTAAGTCGTATGCAATACCATATTTTCCATTATTCTTATGCAAGAATAAATCTCCTTCTCTTTTTATTTTGTCATAGCCGAAACTCAATACCTTCGCTTGTCTATCAATCAGCATCTGCCTATCATTTTTGGTAACAATGGCCTTGCCATTATAAAATCTGCTTGCTTTTTCATATGGTCCCAGAATTTTATTTGACTCAATCGAATAAAAACTCCAAAGACTGTCTTTTTCGGCAACCAAAAATTTGTCTGAAATTTCTCTAACATTTGTGAAAGTTATTTCCGGAATTACTTCTGAACCATCTTGATAGAAAACTCTGTAACCGTCATCCAATTTCGCTTTTAGAAAAAGATCACATGGACCAAAACCATAAATAGAAATAAATGGCTGATCAAGAGTCAATTCTCCGTCTTTATTATACAAGTAATATTGTCCGTCTTTCTTAGCCTTTACAGAATATTCAAGAATGGCCAGGTCTTGAAATTCAAGAGGAAAAACCAAATTTCCTTTAGCATCAATAGCTCCCTTCCGTTGCTCATCTTTAACCACTGCCAATCCATCTTTGGAATAACCGATTTGGTCATATACGTTTTCAAGAACGATGTTTCCATTCATTTCCATCAAACCCCATTTTCCATTTTGTTTAAACCTCAACAATGATTTATTGAAACCATTAATCTCCTGATAGGTCATCATTGGTTTATCGGGATCATCTATATGATACAGTGTTACTCCTTCTTCAACTTGTTCGAGAAAGAGACCATTGTTCAATGTGGTTATTTTACCCAATGTATAGTCTACAATTTGTTTCTCTTCTAAATCGATCAGTCCATACTTTTCATCCTTCTTAGCAATGACCACTCCATTGCAAAAGTATGACAGAGACAAATATTCAGGTTCAATAATAAAATTACCTAAAGTATCAATCAATCCATATTTGTTATTAATTTTCACTGACGCATATCCGCTCTTAAATCCAGATGCTGATTGATACTGAAATGGAATCATTATTCTTCCATCTCGGTTCATATACCCATATCCTTTTCCTGCCTTTTCTTTGATTGGGGTTAATCCATTTCTAAATTTTTTAAAAAAGAGAAAATCATATTTAGATAAATCGACAACATGATTTCCATGAGGGTCGGTCAGTGATTGATTTCCTTTTTCAGAGACCAAATATCTTTCTTCACCTTGTGGCAAAAAATAGTTAAAACTCTTGTCAAGGCAAATGGAGTCATTCTTACTGAATGCAAACTGTCCAAAAATCACATTTGGAGAACAAAAAAGGAAAAAGAAAAAACAAGTCGAGCTCAGACAAAGAGAATGGATGATTCGATTCATCTTTTAATATTTAACACGTGACAGAAAATAAAGGTGGAATTGACCTATAGGACCTTACGTGAAAATACTAATTTCTATTAAATCTACTTTTAAAATATATCCAGTCAATTTTAATCTTGATAGAAGGTTCACAAGCGAACCTCAGCACCATTCATCCGCGGATGAAAATTCAAAAGTGTTTCTCGCAAGAAATTAGTATCAAGATGGGTGTAAATTTCAGTGGTCAATATAGATTCGTGACCTAGCATTTCTTGAACGGCACGTAAGTCTGCTCCACCTTCAACAAGATGCGTTGCAAAAGAATGACGAAAGGTGTGTGGACTAACGGTCTTTTTGATACCTGCCCTTTCTGCAGCCTTTTTAATAATATAAAAAACCATGACGCGAGTCAGTCCTTTGCCTCTTCGATTGAGATATAGAGTATCTTCAAATCCGGTCTTGATATTTAACTTAACTCTATGGTGATTGAGATAATACAAGTTTTGCTTGATGGCTTCCTCACCTATTGGTACTATGCGTTCTTTGTTATTTTTGCCGATGACTCTAACAAATCCCTCTTCCGGATAAAAATGAGAAATCCGCAATGTAATTAATTCGGACACACGTAAACCACATGCGTATAAAGTCTCCAGCATGGCGCGATTTCGATGTCCATGCTCCTCACTCAAATCAATGGTTGATAACATGGATTCTATTTCTTCATAATTCAAAACCTCTGGAATTTTTCGACTTAGCTTTGGTCCTTCCAATAATTCTGTCGGATCATCATCCATGATATCTTCGATCAAAAGATATTTATAAAAAGCTTTGACACCAGACAAAATTCTTGCCTGCGTCCGATCGCCCATTCCCATTTTATGAATATCCTGAATAAACGATTTTAGTTGCTGATAGGTCATATCTTCTGGCATGGCCTCGCCAACATTCATCAATGACCATTGCCACAACTTTTCAACATCTCTCATATAGGCATCCACAGAATTTATAGACATGGATCTCTCCAGCTTCATATATGCTTTAAATCCCTTTATGTATGCTTTCCAACTCAAATGATAAATTATAGGATGTAAATATATTATAAATATTTTTAATATGTTGCTGATCGAGTGATGCTGCTATTTCGAGAAAAATCGACAATCTCGGAATAAACAAGTAAAAGAATAGTCTCAATTTCTCCCCAATCCAAAAGAAGCATAGCTTCCGGTCATTCATCTTCCTCAAATTCCACTCCTAAATCGTCCTTCGATATTCCCACTAGCAAATCCCATCATTTTATTACCTTGCAAGTATTCAAACTTTACGAACATGAGGAATGAATTTTTAGTATTTGCCATCATTGCCATCGTTGGAATTTCTTGTTTAGGATGGTTTGTTTCAACTGGTTGGTTTTGGTTGTTTATCATTTTCGGTCCTATACTTTTGCTTGGATTCTATGACTTCTTTCAAACAAAACATGCCATTGCCAGAAATTTTCCACTCGTTGGACGTAGCCGCTATGTTGCGGAATGGTTGAGACCAAAGATTTATCAATACTTCATTGAGTCCGATACTGATGGAAGACCATTTTCACGTATAAACAGGAACATCATTTACCAACGAGCAAAAGGCGAATTAGATACAGCACCATTTGGCACACAACTCAACGTATACGATCAAGGGTTTGAATGGATGAATCACAGTATCAATCCTGTCGATGCTCATGAGATAAAAGAAGAGCCGCGTGTTATGATTGGCAATGGCGCCTGCACACAACCCTATTCTTCAGCTTTGCTTAATGTCTCTGCCATGAGTTTCGGATCATTGAGTAGTCGCGCCATCTTAGCACTCAATGGTGGAGCGAGAATTGGTAACTTCGCACACAACACCGGTGAAGGTGGCATATCTCCATACCATCGCGAACCAGGCGGTGATCTGATCTACCAAATTGGAACTGGATATTTTGGAAGTCGGTCAGCAGACGGAAATTTTTCTCCAGAAAATTTTTCCGAAATGGCAAAACTTCCCAATGTTAAAATGATTGAGATAAAATTATCTCAAGGAGCAAAACCCGGGCATGGAGGAATCTTACCTGCAAAAAAAGTAACCAAGGAAATTGCTAAGATCAGAAATATCGAAATGGGCAAAGATGTTCTCAGTCCACCCTATCATAAAGCATTCAATACACCGGTTGGTCTTATGCGTTTTGTCCAACAATGTCGTGAACTTTCTGGTGGCAAACCCATCGGCTTCAAACTTTGCATTGGCCAGAAAAGTGAATTCATTGCCATCTGTAAAGCCATGATCGAGACCGGAATAAAACCAGACTTCATTGCCATTGATGGTGGTGAAGGAGGTACAGGTGCTGCCCCTCTTGAATTCAGCAACAATGTAGGAATGCCATTTATCGAAGGACTCGCTTT
>JAHDDD010000029.1:20210-20728 GCA_020629535.1 Saprospiraceae bacterium | reverse complement strand
CCTTCTTTTGGAATGACCAAACTTCCTGAAAAACTTCCATACTCATCTAATTCAAAAGTAGCCTTGCCCACTTCTTGATAATTGGCGTCCTTCATTACAATATAAATGGGTTGAGCATTATCCACCTTAGATGGCAATCCATTTTCATTATACTTTACAGCAAGCCCTTTAAAGAAAATTGTTTGACCTGGACGATAGATACTTCTGTCGGTAAATAGTTTAACCGTTGGATTATGTACCGGATTATGATGGCGATGATATGGATAAGATTCATTTGAGACAAACAAAAAATCATCATCTTTTAAAAGCTTTACACTGTAATTTATGTAGCGACTTGGATTACCAAAATCAAGCCTAACAATCCCATCTTTATTGGTAGTATAGTCTCCAATTTTTTCTTCCTTTGAAGATCTGCTCTTATAATCATAAGACAAATCAAAAATTTCTACATCGACTCCATGCCTGAAATTAGATCAACCACGAGCAGAGTGACTCTAATGAGTAAATAATTGAAAATC
>JAHDDD010000029.1:467-20200 GCA_020629535.1 Saprospiraceae bacterium | reverse complement strand
CCATTTATTGGGGAGCCTGACATTCGATCAACCACGAGCAGATCGGTGTGACTCTTATGAGTAAATACTTGATAAGCCAAATCAGACACATGAAATTCTAACAATTCAATTGAACTGGCTTTCTTCAAATCTTCATGGTTAGAAAGGGTTAAAAAATAATGTCCGGATGTTTTGATAGATTCAATCTCTGCTTCAATGGAATGCGTTTTATGATCTCCATGTGAAGGTAGATTGATGGTCCAAGATTTCAGTTTATCAATATTTTCAATTTTTTGATGCATCTTCTTTTGAGACCATTCCCTAATTTTACTGGCCTGCTCTTTTGTTGGCATAAGCAAACTTAGATGAGCAACCGGTGCATTTCTATATTCGACATATACAAGCGAAGGTTGATTCCGTGGCACAACTTTTTCACACTTCCCATAAATAACTTCGTTCTTTATTGCCTCTTCAGCACTTTGAGCATAGTTTGAAAATTCTTGAAAGGATGAATTTTTCAAACGAGGTATTATATTCAAAGCTTCTTGAATGGCTTTGTCTTGTGTCTTGTCTGTAGTTGAATACTTCTGAGCGATACCTACCCTCTGCATATGATAAATAAGCTGCTCCTTAACAATAAAGTCGACAAGTTTGCAGGTTGCAAATTGGTCTTCCATCCTAATCAGAGCGTTAAGATACTTTTTGTCTTTATCAGCAAGAGTTGCTTGGCTTCTGGCAAACCTTAATCTTTCCAATTCAAATCGAAGCAAGCTATTTTCGTCTGTATATTCAGAAAGTACTTTTTGATACAACTTTACTGCCTGATACAATGAAGAGGTTTTATCTTTTGTATCAAATTCTTCCCTTAAGAAATCTTCAGTTGAACCAAAAAGGGCTTCTTGATCTAATACAAACTTATACGATGGTTCCGTTAGAAAGCTCTGTGGATTCTGAAAATGCAAAAGCGCATAATATGCCAGTAAAGAATAAACATCCAATGATTCAAATCTTGGGAAATCTGGATTTATGACCAATTCTCGCACATTCTCAATCGGAATTCTTAATGCATTGGCATTCTCCAATGATCTGTGATAATGTGCATTTGCCTTCTCGATGATTCTCTCGATACTGTAGGTTTTTACACCTTCATCATTGGGGTCGGCAATATGTGTTCTTTTAGAAAATTTATAATAATTTCTTTGGAGATAAGTGTTGTATGAATGCCCTAGAATAGAATGTAAAAATGCTTTTACAACAGGATCTTTCTCTTCCTTCAAGTTGGATTCTAACCTATCAATTCTATTTTCAAAATGATCTTCTTCAAGCTCTCTCATGAGACCATTCTTATTCACCAATGCTTTGATGATTTGGTCTTGATCATTTTCCTTCCGAGCTTTATCGTAAATCTTGTCAATGATCTCAATAGCAGACTTCGGTTTGCCGTCTTTAACAAACCCTTCAACCTCCTTCCATTCATTTTTAAAAGCATTATTTTGAGACATAGCAAAAAATGGAATTAATAGTGACACTAAGAAAATTGAAATACGATTCATACGATATGTTTTCTATTGTGATGCTCAATATGGTAGAAATACACAAAAAGTTTTGTTTTTAATTCGTTAAGGTCTTCTGAACAATTAAATCACAAAGATTGCGTGCTTTTAGTTCCTGTTTACACAGGCATATTTTCACTTTACAAATCTTTTAACATCAACATCCTCACTAAGCTTGTGATTGTTCGTCAAATGATCAGCAAAATGACGGGACCAATAAGGAGCCAATGATGCCCCTTTCGTACCCAATCCGTTGAAAAGATAGACGTTCTTGAATTTAGGATGCTGACCTATCAAAGGTCTGCGACCCTTCACGCTTGGTCTGACTCCCGCTTTATGTTCAATGATTTGATATGGCGTTTTTAAAATTGACTCCATATCCAATTTCCAATTGTCTAAAAATTCCGAAGTTGGTGTCTCATCAGGATTGCTCCAAAAATATCCACCTCCAGACCAATAGCTTTGATCAGCCAATGGGACAATGAAGTGTTTATGGCGTAACATTTTCTCCGGTCTCAGTTGATTATCCAAAGTAAATGTTAGCGCTTCTCCTTTCGCGGGTTGAAACGGCAAATGCGTAAATAAACCTTCGGTCGCCGCTTTATAACCATTTGCAAAAATCAAGGACTTGGCTTTGATTCCTTTGTACACTATTCGCTCTTCAGAAATCTCCAACTGATCAATATCGAAGTTTTCGCTAATCAACCAATCGTTTTTTTTCAAATACTCTTTATAAACAGAAATCAACTTTGGTAAATCCACTCGATATGAATGTTGTAATTCACCAAATCCATAGACCGGATAAATCATGTGTTCATACAAGCCCAAAGATGGACTGGATGAGACATATTTTTCTGCAGAATCATTGACCAATAGCTTTTCCCAAGCTGCCAATCCTGCTTCATCATAAATGACCCTTATAATGTTTTGTTTATAAAAGAATTGGGATTGCAACATCTGCTCTAGCTCTTGATACATTGGAACCAGAATTTTCAATAAATCATCAATCATCCAACTCTTCACATATCTCCGACCGGTGATTGGGTTTATTACTCCGGCAGCCACTGAAGAGGCGGCTGTTTTGTGACCATTGTCTATGATGAGAAATCTTGAACCAAATTTTTTCAGTTCATATGAAAGGAGTGTCCCGGCAATTCCTTGTCCGACGATGAGGTAGTCGGTATTCATTTTTTTGAAAGTCGGTGAAGTTCTTCTTTTGTTTTTCGGGGCATTGATTTTACAACGAGATCATAAGAGTGATCAATTAATTCACAAACCAATTTTTCATCCAATGAGCCATCTATGATAATGGTATTCCAGTGCTTTTTATTCATATGGTAGCCCGGTATAATGGCGGCATGACTTTCACGTAACTCTAAGGCCCTTTCTGGATCGCATTTCAAATTCACTCTAAGTTCTTCTGCATCGGTTGGCATGGCAGCAAACATTTTGCCCATTACTTTCATTACCAAGGTAGTCTCATCAAAAGGAAAGGTTTCCTCCACCCCAGGTTTTGACAAACAATAATCAGTCATGAATCCAAAGTCAATCATCTTTTGATTTGTTTTTCCATGTATTCATCATATAGTGCTTTTTGAAATTCGTCATTGGCATCAAAAGAACAGTCATATTTCCCTGTCAATTTTCTTTGTCTGAGTGCTTCATATAAAGTCACGGCACAAGCAACAGAAATATTCAAACTTTGAACCATCCCGAATTGTGGAATGATAAAGTTTCCATCGCAAAGTGAAAGAGCTTCTTGAGAAACTCCATCATGTTCATTTCCAAAAAGGAGTGCCATCGGTTCTGCCAATTTCAGATCATGCATGTCAACAGATTTTTCACCTAAGTGGGTGGCAAAAATGTTTTTGTACTTCTTCTTTACATCTTCAAGACATTCTCCTATATTTTCGAAATAATTTACTTTGACCCATTTCTTGGTGCCCGAAGAACTACTTTTCCCAATGCCACGGGCCTTTAAACCTTCTTCCGTATAGATGATAAAAATTTCTCCGATGCCTACAGCATCGCAAGTTCTCATTACAGCGCCGATGTTGTGAGGGTCATGTACATTTTCAAGTACAACAGTAAGATCTCTTTGTCTTCGGGCAGCAACTTCTCTAAATCGTCGCTCTCTTTGCTCCGTCAGCATATTACATCTTTACCAATCGATCTCTTTGAAAACCAATGATATCAAGATTTCTATTTTCGAAATAATTGATATTTTTAAAGTTATCCAAGCTACGAGAATCTTTGTCGATTACCTTTTGAATTTCAAAACTTGTTTGTAAATAATCTTTTCTGTCTTGATCTAGTACATATTGAAACTTGGTTCCATTCTTCCATAAATTTGAACCAATAAAAGTCATCATATCGTATCCATCCAAAGCGTCATCTGCGGGAAGTGCATTGTAAATTTGAAAGAATCTTCTTCTGAAATCTTTAACAGAAGGTTTGTTTTTGTCTACCCATTTGGCCCGGGCAACTCTTATATCCAAATTTTGAAAGTAATCAAATGTAATCTTTTCAGAATCAATCATGATTGGCATTCCATACACAGTGATGTTTGCCATTCCTTTTTCTATGGCTAATTTTCTCAAGCAATCATAAATAAAACTTTCATCTTCACTAGACCATTGAGGAAAAATCAATGCATTTCTTGTTTCTGGGAGAAAGGTTTCATCAAAAGTCAATGCGTCATTGATCAATGAGTCCGGATCGACCGTATACGCTTGCAGTGGCTTTGACCCTTCAGGTTTTTGCTTCAAGGTTGCTGCTGTTTTTTGGAAATAATTATTCCTGCCTTTGTCTTTACTTGTGTTTCTTCCAATCAAATAAATCTGCTCCATGGGAAACTTGCTGATCGCATCTCTCACGATGGCGTCATAGTAAGCGGTTTGGTTTGGTCTTAACTGCACATGGTATGCATTACCCGAAGTAATTTTTGAACTTGATTGCCATGGGGAGATATTGACTATATTATTCCTTTTGCAAAATTCAGCAGTTTGCTTCAATTGTGTTCTATCGTAAGGACCAATGATCACATCTGCCTTTTCTTCATTGTTTAGTTTCTTGGTGAAATCACCGGCTTCGGAATCTTTGACCGTAACATTCAGACTGACTCCATCACGTTCCAGATCGTCAAGCGCCATTTTAATACCTGCATAGTAGTTTGCAAATCTATGTTCTTGAGTGCCTCTTCTCATCAAGTCACCTTGAGAATAATTTTCACTATCAAAAGGCACAAATATGGTAATGTTGTAACTGTTTGCCTTGGGCATATCCTGATCAGTCATCACTACAACATCTGATTCAATCGCATTTTCTTTCCAGCGAATGGTGTCAACTTTTGCAGATTTGCCCTTCCCAGTATTTGTGTTGGCATTTGACCGACTTGTGTTTGTTGTTCTTGTCCCTGTATTTGTTCGTTTGGTCGCATCACATGCAACCATCAAAAGACAAACTAAGAACAACAAGAGACCATACCTATTCCCATTCAATGGTCGAAGGTGGTTTGGTACTGATATCATAGACTACTCTGTTTATACCTTTAACTTTGTTAATGATGTCATTGGAAATGTCAGCAAGAAGATTGTAAGGAAGTTCAGCCCATTTTGCTGTCATCCCATCTTCTGAAACTACGGCACGCAGGGCAATGGTAAATTCATATGTTCGTTCGTCACCCATTACACCAACGGATTTGACAGGGAGCAATATTGTTCCCGCTTGCCAAACTTTATCATA
Source organism: Saprospiraceae bacterium (assembly GCA_020629535.1). Lineage (GTDB taxonomy): Bacteria > Bacteroidota > Bacteroidia > Chitinophagales > Saprospiraceae > JAHDBF01. Next base: position 14,924 of record JAHDDD010000029.1, on the reverse strand, counting down.
ATATCCACTTTGTCTCAAGTGATCAATATAAATCTTATCCGCCTTTTGCAAGAGCAGAACTTTCTCTTCTGTTATATTCCCTAAAATTCTTATCGCCAATCCTGGTCCTGGAAACGGATGACGACCCAATAATTTTGGATCAAGCTTTAGACTTTTTCCTACACGTCTGACCTCATCTTTAAACAACATTCTTAGAGGTTCAACGATCTTGAGATTGAGTTTATCTGGCAGTCCTCCAACATTATGATGAGACTTGATGGTAACGGATGGCCCAACCACAGAGAGGGACTCAATCACATCTGGATAGATGGTACCTTGTGCCAAGAAGGTTGCACTTTCAAATTGTTTTGATTCCCTTTCAAATATTTCTATAAAAACCCGACCAATGATTTTTCTTTTCTCTTCGGGATCGGTAACTCCTTCTAGCTCGGTTAAAAACTCTCTTGAGGCATCAACCGGGTACAAGTTCAGATTCATGCTTGCATAATTCTCAACAACCTCATTGAACTCGTCATACCTGAGCAAACCGTTATTGATAAAAATACATTTCAACTTATCTCCTATGGCCATTTGAAGAAGCCTTGCAGCAACAGTTGAATCCACCCCACCGGACAGCCCAATGATTACCTCTTCTTCTCCGATCAATGCTTTGAGATCGGAAACCGTTTTTTCAACAAAGGAGTCTGCACTCCAATCGGCTTTTGATTTGCAGATATTGAAAACAAAATTTTCAAGTATGGTCTTTCCTCCAATTGAGTGCGTAACTTCTGGGTGAAATTGAACACCCAAAATTTCATTCTGAAATTCTCCCGGATTCGAAGCAAATGCCGCCACGGGAATTGAATCAGTTTTGGCGATCACATTGAAATTTGGTGCTGTCTCCAATATACTGTCTCCATGAGACATCCAAATTTGTGAATGGTTTTCTACCTTTTCAAAAAGAATGGACCCATTGCAAATATCCAATTCGGCAGATCCATATTCTCGTTTTTCTGACTTGGCAACCTTGCCTCCAAAGTATTGAGTAAGGTACTGCGCACCATAGCAAATGCCTAGAATGGGTTTCTTATTGATCAATGTTTCCAGCTCAGGATGAAGTGCATTTTCAGCAGTCACAGAAAAAGGACTTCCAGATAGAATCACACCTTTTAGCTTATCATCATCCAGATCAGGCAATTTGGAATATGGAATGATTTCAGCATATACGTTCATCTCCCTGATTCTGCGTGCAATCAGCTGAGTATATTGAGACCCAAAATCGAGGACACTGATGTAATCTGCCATGCCCACAAAAGTAAGTTTTTTGCATTACCAAACACCGATGAATCATAAAGATATTGGTGCATTACCTGATTTTTATTTGCCATTCCTACAGTGTAAATGAATAACTTTGCACTTATGAGAGGAAATTCCTTTGGTAAAGCATTCAATATCACAACATTTGGCGAATCACACGGTCCCGCATTGGGAGTAATCATTGATGGCTGCCCACCAGGCATCGATATTGATGAAAATTTCATTCAAAGTGAAATGGACCGTAGAAAACCGGGCCAATCTGCCATTGTTACCCAACGAAAAGAAGGAGATGTTGTAGAGATTCTCTCAGGTGTTTTTGAAGGAAAAACCACAGGCACTCCACTTAGTATGCTCATTCGCAATACAAACCAAAAATCCAAAGATTACTCACATATTGCCGATAAATTTCGCCCTTCACATGCAGATTTCACCTATCAAAAGAAATATGGGCTGAGAGATTATCGTGGCGGCGGCCGGTCATCTGCAAGAGAAACAGCAGCAAGAGTTGCAGCTGCAGCTATTGCAAAATTAATCCTTGCAAAGGAAGGCATACAGATAAACGGATATGTTTCGCGGGTTGGGAATATTTCTTTTTCAGGAGCACTCGATGATTCCAATATTCCGAACATTGAAAAAACTCCTGTGAGATGCCCTGATCTTGAGGTGGCACAGCAGATGGAAGACCTGATCAGAGAAGTACGGAAAGAAGGGAATACCATTGGAGGCATTGTAAGTTGTAATATAAATGGCGTGCCGCCTGGCTTGGGTGAGCCCGTCTTCGATAAACTCCATGCAGATTTGGGAAAAGCGATGTTAAGTATCAATGCCGCAAAAGGATTTGAATATGGCTCTGGATTTGAAGGCACATTCATGAAGGGATCAGAGCACAACGATGCGTTTGTAATTGAAGATGGTAAAGCAAAAACAGCAACCAATTATTCTGGTGGTATTCAAGGTGGTATCTCTAACGGTATGCCTATATACTTCAATGTGGCATTTAAACCGGTTGCCACGATAATGCAAGATCAACAAAGCATTGATCAAAACATGGAAGAGCAAACCATCAAAGGAAAAGGTCGTCACGACCCTTGTGTTTTACCAAGAGCTGTACCTATAGTTGAGGCCATGGCAGCACTGGTTTTGGTGGACCATTGGTTGAGGCAGAAAACGATATAGAAATTACGATTGTCGAGTGACGAAGTATGAATGTGGGCGAAGTACGAATGTGGAGTGACGAATGTGGGCAAAGTACGAATGTGGTGTGACGAATGACGAAGTACGAATGTGCACGAATGTCGAATGACGAAGTACGAATGTGGCCACACCATTCACTATTCACAACTTACTATTCACCACAAACCAAAAAACCAGTCTTGCAAATTAATTATCAAGATCCGCCTTGATTTGTTGATTAAAGACTTCTTTGAATTCTGCGAGTGTCCCAAATTCTTTGCGGTAACGTATGCCGGCGCCAGACTTCAGCTCTCTCTGCACTGTCAATGCGTCATAATCGTTCTTACCATATATCTTTAATTTCAATCTTCGATCAGTAGTCAATGCATATTCAAGAACGAAATCATAGAAAACATAACTGCTGATTCCAATGGTTGAATTACGAACGTAGTTTGTGCCCAAATCAGCACTCCAACGATTGTTCTTAAATTTCGGACTCAAGCTCACTTGAACTTCATCAGGTATAAATCCACCGGTTTCCGCCTCACCAAATTGGGAATTTTTGCTAAACCCAATATTGAAATCAATACCAGTAAACAAACCATTGTCAATCAATGCCTCTTCCAAAAGACCGGAGAGTAAGTAAGACAATTGATTAGATACAAACTCACTCAAGGTGTTGTAGCCCGACTGTATAAAACCACTGGATGAAAGAATACTTTGATCTTGGGTTGATGAAGGAAGGAAGCTTCCAAAAATGAGAAGTGCAGCCACTTGATCATTGAGGTCGGTCGGATTGCTTCGAAGAATTCTCATCTTATTTTCAGCAAATGAACGGACTTCTCCTTGCAGATCAGGAAATTCAATATCAAAGTTTATTTCAGGCTGGAACAAGGTTCCGGTCAAGATGACGTCCAGTATAACATCCGTTGTCTGTCTTGCTGCATTGGCAATATTTTCATTCCCCACGGCCAGATATTCTTCAATAAAATTGTATGACGGAGTGGACAATCCTTCGTATTCTGCTTCGATATTTAAGGTCGCGTTCAGAGGATCACCGGTCCAAGTGATTGTTCCTCCTCGCTTTACAATAAATGGCTTGGCAACGATTCCCAAGGCGGTAAAAAGGTATTTTCCTGTTTCAACGGTATATTGACCGAAAACATCGAAAGCTCCGGTCCTTTCGCTTATCAATTGAATATTTCCTCGCCCTACTCCTTCTATTACTTCATTGAGTTTTTCATCGAAAATGATCCGGATCATGGCGTCTGGGGTGATGGTCAAATTCATCTCAAGGTTGATTCCACTCAAATCCAGTGCATTGATGCTGGTTGAGTCTGAATCTATTTGAAGCAGTGTGCCTTTTTCTACAAATTGAATGAAGCTTTCTTCTGCATTCTCAGCAGAACTTTCGACAGGAATATTCAATACTGTACCTGGCCCTGTGGTCGCATTGACCAATATATTTGGCGATTCAAATGGACCTGTGAAGGTAATAGATCCTTTACCAAAACCGGTACCGTAGTATGCGTTGTTGTCTTTTTTGGTGGTGTTCAATATCAAAAATTCCTCACCGGTAATATTTATATTGAGACTAAGATCTTTGAGATAATCATGATAAAGCCCTCCTGTCAACACAGCTTCATTTCCAAATTGATCAGTGATGATTCCTCCTGTTACATCTATGACTTTTTCGTTTACACGAATCTCTTGTTCATCAAAATAGAATGTGTTTGCCAAGTAATCAACGGTCACTTGACCTTTGTTTGTCATGCCTTTTCCCCTGAGTCTAAGGTTCGATAAAGTACCTTTGATATCGCAGTTTAGATCAAAGCTGCCGGAAGTATTGCTTATTCCGTTCTTGATGATGAATTCGAAGAATTTGAATTGAAAATTATCGGCATCCAACTTTCCTTCCAATTCATTGGTCTGGGTATTAAACAAAGTATTGAGCGCTACTGTCTGCCCATCTGATTCTCTACTAACTGTTGCATCAACACGGAGGAGTCTGGTTCCATCTTCTGGCTGAACGAAGGCATTGAGACTGCCGTAAGGAACATCGTTTAGCAAGAGATCAGGAATTACAAAACTTCCAAACAAGATTCGATCTTTAAAAATATCATCTACTTCCACATTGATAAATGAAGGACCGGAAAATAGAAGATTGGGCATTTCCAGAAATGGGTTAAGCAAAGCGACGTCAACGTCTGCCACCCTCAATATCACATTTTTATCTTCTGTACTTTGCACCTCAATAGACCTGTTTCCATCGGCCAAATTGAATGCCTTTATATTGATGTAATCTTTACCAATTCTGATTGAATTTTCTTCATTGAAATTCCATTGAGTACCAAGCATGGACCAAGATTCTTCTTCGAAGTGAATATCAAGTTTGTCTTCTTCGGGCTCAACAAAAACTTTGAAATCCAAGTGTCCCAAGGTGTCGAGGAAATTGCCTGAATCTACATCTAATTGTAATTGATCATTGTTTAGCGAAGCATCAAAATCAAAAGCATTGATTTGTCGACCTTGAACCAAAATGGCATTGGTTTCAAGATTGAGATCGGTCTCTTCTTTATGTGATTCTAAATTCAATTTCGTATTCTTGAGTGCATACTGTTGGTATTCCAAGCTATCAAGTGCAACGGTTACGGAGATACTTCCTTTCTTAGAATTGGCCAATCCTCTGGAACGAAGACCGTGTACTGCCAATTCTGGCAAACCCAAAAATGCAAACAGGTTTTCACTATCTACAATATCCAAACGAAATCTAAAATCTTGATTTTGACTAGCAACTACATCTCTGTTTTTCAAATATTCTGACCACTTAGGATGATCTTTAAGTAAGATCGCCTTGGCATCTTTTACCATTGAAGCGAAATTAAATTGACCTTCCATAACAAGATCAACGAGGTCGGACTCCATCAATATTAACCGCTCCTGATTGGTCTCTGGAGAAGACATAAGATAGATTGAATCTAGTTTGGTTGACCGAGATCCCAGACCAATTTCTGCATTGACAATATTTGCTTCACCTTCAAAATTATCGAGATTACTTCCCTTCAACTTCACATCAACTTTACCGGAGATCAGTACTGTATCTTTACTTAACTTCAAGTTGTACAAATCCAATTTCTTTATATCAGCCACGAAATCACCATTGACAATTTCATTTTCATATACAAACGAACCGTTAAAGTCCATTTTCACGAAAGGGTCATCGATATCAAATTGGCCTTCAAAGTGATTTTTATCAATATCTCCATTGATATTTAAGTCTTCATATACATGTCCACGAAAGCTAAATTGCTGAATTGTAGCTTCTAGTTCTGCATTGGCTGAATTGAGTGTGAGACCTGATCCATTCTTGACTTTTGATGAAAAAGATACTTTGTTAAAATCAGGATTATCACTCCATTTGGCAAGGTCAAAATCTATAAGATCAAGAACTCCACTGTATTTTGCATTGTTCCTGCCTTGCCCCAAATCCAGTTGCATATCAGAATTGACTTTTCCCAGGTCTGTTCCTATATTTCCGTATGCAACGAAATTATAAATGAACCCTTCAAATCTTCCTGAGAAATCAATATTGCCTAGCTTGAAATAGTTTTGCGGAGGCGTAAAATTGGGAACTATCTTCTTGAGATTTCCCATTGAAGTATTCATCTTTTGAACATCGACAACCAAAACTGCATTATCAGGATCAGTGATGTTTCTCACCCTCACCTTTCCGAAAAAACTGATCAATTCATTCAACACTGATCCTTCTTCACTGAGATGGATTTCAAGATCTGAACTTGTGAAATTGTTTACCCGACCTTTTATGCTTCCGTCAATTTCCAAGATTTCATTTCTGTTTTGTTTGATCAATGGCGATTTTGCAATAGCTGGGATCAGGTAAGCAAGTTCATTGATGGACAAAGTGGAGTTATCAAAATCAGTATCTATGAATACTTTCTCCACGAAATTTCCAAAGTCTTTTTGTGACCGGAATTTAAATGCAAGTTGCGTTTTGATATCTGTTTGATTGGTTTTGAGTTGAAAATTGTCGAAAGCAATTTTTCTCTTTTTGATATCTCCAACAAAAGCCACCTTCTCAACGGTCAACACATCATCTAATATGCCACTGAGATTTTGCAGATTAAATTCAATATCTTCTAAACTTCGAAAACCAATATCGGTGACTTGAATATTTAGTTCGTTGACATCGAGATTGCTGAAATCTATTCCTGGTTTGTCGGCAGATTCTTTTTCTGTGTGAATGACCCCACCATTGACCGTGAACAAATCAATATGAAACTGGGGAAGTTTTGCTGGTTGTTCAGGTGCAGTGTCTTCTTTCTTTATTGCTTGATCAGCCTCCCCAAAATTTTCAAGCAATATCTTTGGATCCGTAAATTCTATTTTGGAAATATTGAATTGCATTGAATCTAAATTCAGACTGCGGATTTCAATCTTACCATGAGGCACGAATACGAGTTGCTCAGCTTGATTACTTGAATTCGAAAATTTGAAATTCTCGAGCTCTACATTTTTTACATCAAGCAAAAATGATTTACGCTTTTCAGTACCAGAAGATTCTGACTCAAATTTTGCGAGCACTTTTTGCCAATTGGATAATGTGTCAGGATAATCGTTGTTTATTATATTAAAATGAACGTCTTTTAAGTAAATGCTTTCAAGGAGCAATTCATTTCTAAAGAGAGAGGAGATATTATTGCTCAATGAACTTGCGATTTGTCCACCTGTAATCAAAGTATCTCCATGTCTATCGATGGCTGAAACATCCCAAATCTTAACTCCTCTTCTTACATCTAGAGAAATACTGTCTATAGAAATCTGTGCATCTAATCTTTCTGAGAGACTTTCTGCAACTTTGTCAATGGCCCAATTTTGAACGGAAGGTCTTGTTAAAGTAAAAGATAGCAAAATGAAAAATATGAGGATTCCTAGAATCAGAAATCCCAATATCCGTAGCCAACGGAAGGACTTTTTATTTGAAGTTTCACTCAAGTGTTGTGGAATACATTATTCAAACAATACAAAGATGGAAAAGAATGCTCATTAGTTCATGATTAACGAATTTTTAATGCCTAAGATGACTCTAGTTTTTCAAAAAGAGCAATGGTTTCGCGAGCTTCACGCACATCATGCACTCTTAGAATATTCGCTCCGGCTTTCAATGCCTCGAAATTCAATACATTGGTGCCTGTCAATGCTTCTTTAGCTGTGGATCCGAGGTATTTGTATATAAAGGACTTTCTACTGAGTCCAACCAAAATGGGAAGTTCAAATATCTTGAATACTCCGAGCTTTTTGAGCAGTTCATAGTTTTGATCTAATGACTTTCCAAATCCGAAGCCAGGATCGATGAAAATATCGTGTATTCCTTTGGACTTCAAAGCTTGTACTTTGGATTTAAAAAATTCTAGCACCTCAAGGACAATATTTTCAGATTCCGTATTTTTTTGCATGCTCTCTGGAGTACCTTTCATATGCATCAAACAGTAAGGACATTGATGTTTTGCAACAACATCCCATAAAGTATCGTCTATGGTACCGGCAGAAATATCGTTGATCATATCTGCACCATGTGATATTGCTTTTTCAGCTGTTTGTCCAAAAACGGTGTCAATAGATATGTATGCATCTGGGTATTTTTTCCTGATTTCTATGAACGGTTCTTTCAGGCGTTGCCATTCTTCATCGGCCGTAATGAGCTGTGCACCCGGTCTTGATGACATGGCGCCCAAATCAAGAATATCACATCCCTGTTCCAACATAATGCCTGCTTTTGAGATGGCACCAATGGAATCTGGTGCTCTAGAGCCTTGATAGAAAGAATCTGGGGTGAGGTTGATGACCCCCATTACAAGGGGCGTTTTTTTGTCTAAAATTCTCCTCATTCTGACGAAATGTAAGAAATTTTTCACATATGTAAATAACTATAATAATCGAAGTTAGAATTTTCACTTTCGTATGATATTTGTACTTTAGCGAAGACGAAGACCATTTACAATTAAACGACGGAAAGATTTACACAAGTGAGGACTAAAACCAATTACCTTCTAAATATTCCTTTGCTGATCATTTGTGGAGTATTTGGAGCAATGATCCTATCAGGATTTAACAAGACAGAGAAAGAGGAAACTACACATAAGAAAAAAATCAAATCTAGTTTATTTGGTTTCGATCTTAATCAATTCCACTTCGACGATTACCCAATCAATAGCAATATGTTTTTGAGCGATGTATTGGTATATGAAGGTATCCCATTCAAGAAAATCGTCCAGATAGAAAATAATTCAAAAGACATTTTTAGTACCAGAAATTTTAAGGCTGGTAAACAATTCACATTGGTTAGACCAGATGAATGTTCTTCTCCAGTATGTATGATTTACGAGCCAGACGATTTCTCGTACGTTCAATATTTCTTCAATGATCGTGGGACGATCCAACAAGTGGAGAAAAGTCAAGAAGTTTGTGTTGAAACTGTATCTGGTGTCATAGAAGGTTCTCTTTGGGACGCCATGACTTCCAGAGGATTGTCACCAGCATTGATCGATAAAATGGAAGATGCACTTTCGTCTTCTGTCGATTTTTATCACACACAAAAAGGAGACAAATTCTATTTGATCTATGAAGATTTATACGTAGAAGGAGAAAAAGTGGGTGTCGGTAATGTAATTGGAGCGAGGTATGAAAATGAAAGAGGAAACCACTTTGCCGTTTATTACGAAAATGATAGATATCAAGGACATTATGATCTTGAAGGCAGACCTACAAAAAATGCTTTCTTGAGAGCTCCTGTTAAATATTCAAGAATCTCATCTCGATTTAGTTACAGCAGATTCCATCCGATTAAAAAGAGAAGAATACCACACTTGGGTACTGATTATGCCGCTCCAAAAGGTACGCCAATTTATTCAGTGGCTGACGGAGTTGTGGAAAAAGCAAGCTATGCCAGAAACAATGGTAAGTATGTAAAAATAAGACATGACAATACATATCAGACCCAGTATTTGCATATGAATGGTTTTGCTAAAGGAATCAAAAGAGGGACGTATGTGAAGCAAGGTCAAATTATTGGATATGTTGGTCAAACAGGATTGGCAACTGGACCCCATGTCTGCTTTAGATTCTGGAAAAACGGTAAGCAAATAAATCACCTCAGAGAAAATTTCCCGCCAGCAGATCCTCTTCCTCAAGATGAGATGTCTGATTATTTTACTCAACGTGATATAACGGTAGATTTGCTCAACGAAATCCCAGAGCCTGTCAATATGAAAAGAAGTCAGGCTGCATTTCTAGCAGAGTAATTTTTATTTATTTTTTGGCAATGTAAATCCGAAGGTAGATCCTACGCCTTGGGTCGACCGTACATTGATGTTTTCTTGATGAGCTTCTATGATGTGTTTAACTATTGAGAGTCCAAGACCTGAGCCACCTTGCTTTCTTGAGCGGCTCGCATCGACTCTGTAGAATCTATCGAAAACATGCTTGAGGTGTTCTTCTTCAATGCCAATTCCGTTGTCAGAAATTTCTATAAGAACTTTTTCACCCATATCATAAAATCCGATTCTTGTCTCCCCTTCCTTATTACCATATTTAATGGAATTCAACAATAGGTTGCTGATCACTTGCCTGATCGACTCCAAGTCAGCGTATACTTGTCTTGGTTGGTCTGCTCCTTCCTTGAAATGAATCGAAATCTTTTTCTCTGAAGCTTGTACAGTCAGGTCTTGCATGACTTCCTGGACCAATTTCTTAATATCGAATTTTGATTTGTAAAGTACAGCTTTGCCGTATTCCAGTTTATTGATCAGCTCTAAATCGTCGACGATGGTTTGAAGACGTTCAATGTTTTTGGCTGCTCGAAGAAGGTATTTTTCATTGATCTTTTCGTCATACAGTCCACCTTCAAGTAAGGTATGAATGTATCCTTGAATTGAGAATATTGGTGTTTTTAACTCGTGCGAAATATCACCTACATACTTTTTTCGATATTCTTCAAGGGTTTTCAAATCTTGAATTTCATCTTGGGTTTTTTGTGCCCAATTTAAAACATCAAGATTTACTTCATCGAGTGAATATTCTTTCGGATCAAAACCAGGTTTTGGTGAACTAGAACTTAACTTAGATTCACTGATCACCTTATAAATGAGTTTAATTCTTCTAAAAATGAATCCTTCCAGAAGAAACCTGATTGTACCATAAATGAGAAGGAAACTTATTACTTGGAAAGCAATAAACCAATACAGATTTTCCTTTTGAAAAGCATTGACATCAAGGATTTTTAAAAAGAAAAACGAAAGCAGAAATGTTACCCCAAAAACAGCGATGGTAACATAATATGTCAGTTCACGTATACTGAGATTTTTGAACATACATTAAAAGTCAAATTTATAGCCGACACCTTTCATGGTCTTTATATAACTGCTGCCTATCTTTTCTCTCAGCTTTCTGATATGCACATCAATGGTTCGATCACCAACAATGACATCACGGCCCCAAACTTGGGCAAGAATTTCTGCTCGTTCAAAAACTTTCCCAGGCTTTGAGGTGAGGAGTTTGAGTAATTCAAATTCTTTTTTTGCCAAAGAGATATCCTCACCTTTTAGACTCACACCATATCGATCGCTATCAATTTCAAGCTCGCCGAAAACCTCTTTGGCTGCATTTGAATTGACTTGATAACTGGGGTGTCTTCGGAGCAATGCTTTGACTCTTGATACCAAAACTTTTGGCTTGATAGGCTTCGAAATGAAATCGTCTCCACCTGCTTCAAGTGCACTGATATGAGTAAATGATTCTGAACGAGCCGTCAAAAAGCAGATAAGGATCTCTTCTGTCCCTGACATACTTCTGATTTGCTCACACACTTCAATTCCGTTCATACCGGGCATCATGATATCCAATATAATCAATTCAGGAGTAAAGCTTTTCAACAATTCCAATGCATTCGATCCGTCGTTTGCAACCTTTACTGTGTACCCTTCTTTAGAAAGATTATACTCTAAAATACTGAGTATATCTTCTTCATCATCGACTATCAGAATCTTAGCGTCATTTTGCATTTATCAAATTTTAAACCGCTAATTAGTAAACTTTATGGAATTTGAAATAAGATTGATATTACGATACCATTAACTTTTTCTATTATTCAATCTTAAAATCACACTGTCCATTATAGCAATATAACGGAATCGATTCGATTCTAGTTCTTTAAATTTCATTCTTACAGAATCTACACTCACACCGTGGGCAATTTTAAAATCTTCTGAAAACTTAATCCTTAAACTATCTCTATCAGATTTCTTGGACCGGCCAATATACCCATCCATAAAATATAAGTCAGTCAACTGAGCGATCAATGCTTCGTCAACTTCATTGTGTTTGTAATTATTCACTTCTTTTTCTAGACAAGAAGTCAAAGAAATGATAACTATAATGAATGCCAGCTTTTTCAATAGAACAATTGTTTAGGAAAGTAAAGATTCATCAACCTAGAATTTTCTTCATTCATCTCCGACCATGATGTGGAGGTACACCGAATTTGAGCCACACCACATGTTGGAAGGTTATCTAGAAAATCATTTGTAAATCTATTGACGTAATAAGTGAAGCCAGGATTGTGTCCGAAGATCATAATCTTCTGAAACTCATCGTTACAAGTATGTATCACATGATCTATATCAGATGTACTTGCATGATACAAATCCATTTGAATATCAATATCATTCTGAGGGCCCAAAACCTTGTGAAATATCTTTGCTGTGGTTAAGGCTCTATTGGCAGGACTTGATATTATTAAGTCCGGTTGTAGGTTAAGCTGATCTCTTAGATGCTCTGCCATCTTAGGCGCATCATGTTTACCTCTTTTATTCAAAGGACGGTCCTTATCTGTCAAAGATGGATCTTTCCAACTGCTCTTGGCATGCCTAACGATAAAAAATTGTCTTTCCTGCAAACTTGTCTTCGTATTTGAATCAAAATTATGACTATATTTGAAAGTTACGTAAGATTATGCATTCCTATCTCAAAAATATCGAGCAGCACATAGACCAATCCTTGTGGTTGGAGTCCGAAGCTTTGTTTGAAAAAGAAGGCATTATTCAAAGCATTGAGCAAGTTTCGAGATCTCTTTGGAATTTTGTGATCAAAGATCAAAGTCAGGCACAAGAGGTGGAAATTTTGATGGTTTCTCCCAAACCAAAGTTCAGTTGTGAATGCTCCACTTTCCTTTCAAATAGAATATGCAAACATATCGTCCTAAGCCTTCTTCAACTCCGTCAAATAATCAACGAAAAGGAAATTGAGAAAGCAAGAAAGAAGGCAACGCGCGTGCAAAAAGCTAGACAAAAAGATAGCCTGAACACCAAAACAGTGCTTTCTAAGTCTCATCCAGAAGAATTGAAAAGATTTGTGCAGTCGTATGCTAATAAAGATGCCTCTTTTGCTTTGGCATTGAAAGGACACTTTGCAAATAAAATAGATCTCGAAGACAACAAAGAAAAATACAGACAATTGCTTGACTCAGCAGTTAAGCCAAAGACCTTCAAACATAAATCATTGACGCCATCTGAAAAGCGAAATTTTTACAGATTGGCTGACAGCCTTTTTCAACAAGCCAATGATTGTCTTAGCCTCGGGCAGTTTAGAGAGTGTGCATACATTGTACATTTCATCAATGACAAAATTCATTACATAAAGAAGAATTTCAATTATAATGAAGAGAGGTTGCTAAAGATGCAAGTTCACTTCCTAGACCTGTTAAAGGAGTTACTGGGATCAAAAATTCCACCTGAATTGCAAAACGAAATTTACAAAGACAGCTGTGGACAGATTCTCAAGTCATATTATACACCTGATGAACGAAATTTGATTGAAACGCTTCAGGAGTTTATACTATTTGAAAAAGATGACACGGAAGAAATTTTCGAGAAATTCATTCAAGTTAAATCAGACAAAACAGGAGAAACACAAAAATTTCATCTTGCTCTTCTCAAGATGTCCGAAAAACATGAGATTTTATTCGAACTCATTTTTGGATCTTTGCCTTTAGAGCGAATTTCTGAAGCGCTCCAAAAACTGTATACTCGAGATAAAATTTCTTTGGTCGCTAAGTGGTGTGATTTCCTTTTTAAGAAAGAAAAATCTACAAAAACGGTCACCCTACTCAATGCGAGAATTTTACTTGATGAAGGTAATGTGCCAAAAGCATTGGCTATGATTGAAAGACTGTTGAAAGAATACAAAGATGTTAATCTCAGTCTCGGACTGATCAATTTTATTTCTCAAGAAGACATCGATGACAACAAAGCACAGATCAATGCTATGTTTGCTGAAATGCATCATTCTGACCGATTAAAATTGTACAAGAAAACCAATCAGTTACAATTATTGATTGACACATTACATGAGGAAGCAGAGATATCAGATCTTTGGGCATTCGACGATTATATTGCAGAAGAAGATAGCGAGCTATTGTACGACACCTATAAATCTATGCTTGAAAAGTACTTACAAAACTATCTTGGCAATGCAGGTAAAGATGGTGTGGTAGCATCGTTAATGCGACTCAATAAATTAGGATTTAAAAAGTACTCGAATTCATTGAGAAAAGAGCTCGGTACTCAATTTTCCCATCGGAAAATCATTGCAGATATTCTGACATAAAGTCCTGTGAATTAAAAGTTTTATTGCATTTTTATGCGCATGATAAAGGGATGCATTTTCGACCTAGATGGTGTCATTGTAGACACTGCAAAATACCATTACAAAGCGTGGCAAAAAATGGCGCAAATGCTTGGCGGTAACCTTACCGAAACCCAAAATGAACAACTAAAGGGAGTTGATCGAATGGGTTCACTAGAATATATCCTCAAAATCAACAATATCTTCCAAACAGACAAAGACAAGATCAAGCTCTGTGAAATGAAAAATCAATGGTATTTGGAAAACATATCAGAATTAGATGCTTCCGAA
>JAHDDD010000029.1:0-457 GCA_020629535.1 Saprospiraceae bacterium | reverse complement strand
CCGAATTGTGACCAGGAGTTCTTGATTTTTTAAAACATCTCAAGGAAAAAGAAATAAAAATCGGCTTAGGTTCTGCCAGTAGAAATGCAGCACTCATTTTAGACAAAACCGGAATCGACGAATTGTTCGAAACACAGGTTGATGGAAATTCGGTGAGCAAAAGCAAACCTGACCCAGAGGTATTTTTGAAAGGTGCAGATAACCTTGGTCTCAAGCCCGAAGAAATCATCGTTTTTGAAGATTCAATCAAAGGAATAAAAGCGGCCAATGATGGAGGGTTCTTCTCTGTCGGTATTGGATCAAAAGATGAATTAGCTGATGCACAAATCGTCATCTCTTCGTTTGAAAATATTGACCTGGCAACATTGACACAACAACTTTCTGTGAATTAAATAGCCTTCGCTATGAAAGATTATATTTCTAAAGACCCCTGGAAAATAATTGAAAATGGCTTTCA
>JAHDDD010000408.1 GCA_020629535.1 Saprospiraceae bacterium | reverse complement strand
AGATGGTATCGAATGGTTTGAATGCGATCAATAATCCGATCAATGCAAACAAAGCGATGAGTAATTTTCCAATCAAAACTTCTTTACTGAACCCAAAGTCTTTCTTTATCAATGGCTTGATAAAGTCTCTTGTTGTCATTGTGCTTAAGACCAACAATTGTGAATCAAGGGTGGACATAAAAGCTGCAATGGCTCCCGTCATAATCAATGCACCAAACCATTGAGGCGTTAATTCAAGAAGCATTTTGGGAAGAATTTGATCTGCTTCTTTACCCACCAATTCTGGAAACACTAGATGGCCCCAAACCCCAATCATGACCGGAAGAATTGAAATGAAAAGCGGAATAGCAGCATACAACAATGCTGATTTCTTTAGATGAATTTTCTCTTTGGCAATATAGAATCGCATAAACAACTGGGGAAACATAGGTATGCAAAAGAACCAGAAAATGGTAAAACTAAACCAGGTTTTAGGACCGTAATGATTCATTGAAAATAGGTCTGGGAGCTTTTCTGCTACTAAATTGTTTGCTTTTGTAATACCTCCGAATGTAGGAGCTACTACAATCACCGCCAGGAACATCAAGACGATCATAATCACACCTTGTTTCATATCGGTTTTGGCCACGCTTTCCATGCCTCCTGCTATCACATATGCAATCGTGAATATTGTAAGTAAGATCGCAGACAGCGAATACGTTAATTGTCCATTGGTTAGATTTTCAAGAATGTATGCACCTCCCACAATTTGTAATGACAGATATGGCAATGTGAAAACGATCATGACCATTGAGAACAATGAAGCTAGAACTTTATTGCCGCTTTGACCGTATACTAGCTCCGCAGGCGTAATATAAGAATGTTGCTTTCCTAATACCCAAACCTTTGTGCCGATAAGAAGAAAGCTCAATCCAGCGAAAGCTGTACCAAAAGCCATGATCACATAGTAAGCATATCCTATCTTATAACCTTCTCCGGCAAATCCTAAAAAATAAAATGCACTAAAATTGGTTGCCAAAATGGTGAAGAAAAGTGTGGTAGTCGTCAAACCTCGATTTGCAAGAAAAAAACCTTCTGGATTGTCATGCTTAATTTTGGAGCCTATGAGTGAGCCCCAAAAAGTGAATACGAGATAGCTGATGAGAATAAGGTATACCAATTGGGACTAGTCGTTTGATGTTTGAATGAACTTGAAAATAAGGAAGATTAAAAATGCATGTACAATCATACAGTAATAAAGCCAAAGAGGAAAACCCAGCAAACTAAGATCGTTGCCAAACATCATCCAAACAGGGATTTGAATTGCAATGTATGCAAGTGCAAAAAGTGTATAAAAGTAGCTCCGCTTCATATTAACAATATAGAAAGATTAAAGTATTTTGTGGCTACACAAAGTGATTAATATGGAGACGATGTTTCAGCTAACCTTGGTTGTCAATGATTACGATGAAGCCATTGAGTTTTACACAAAGAAGATGGATTTTGAGCTCATAGAAGATACGCCCATCGATAACAAAAGATGGGTACGCATACAGCCAAAGGGTAATACCGGTAGCACACTCCTACTTGGAAAGGCTAAAAATCAAAACCAACAAAACGCCATTGGAAATCAGACCGGAGGGAGAGTTGCTTTCTTTCTCCATACCGACAGATTTGATGAGTACTTTCAATTTCTCCTGAGTAATGATGTCAAAATCGTAAGAGAGCCATCAGTGGAAGAATATGGAAAGGTGGCTGTATTTGCTGATTTGTATGGAAATCTGTGGGACTTAATTCAGCCCGGTTATAAAACGTAAGAAAAAGTTACATATTCACAACATCGGGATTACCCATGAGACCTTTGTTGTAATTTTGAATGCACTGTCTGATCTGCTGCTCATTGTTCATCACAAATGGACCATAAGAAAAAACAACTTCATTCAAGGGTTCACCACCAAGCATGAGTAATTCCGATTCTTCTGTTGAATAAATTTCAACATCAGATTTACCTCTTTGATAAAGGGCTATTTGATTGGTTGTCAATTCTTTTTGACCAACAAGTTCGACATTACCACGTATGTTGTATACGAAAGCATTGTGAGATGCTTCTGTCGGAATAGATATTCTAGCTCCGGCATTTAGGTTAATATGGTAATAGAAGGCAGGAGACAAGGTTTCTACCTTTGATTTTACTCCAAATAATTCACCCATCACTACTTTGATAGAGTAATCATTGGTTTCGATGATAGCCATGTGATCGCATTCATTGTATAACAATGTGGAGGGATCATCAAACTTGTGTTTCGATGGTGTATTAAGCCAAATTTGAAATCCATGATAAGAGCCACCTTCTTTGACCAAAGTCTGTCCACTTTCTTCCATATGGATCGCTCCCCTGCCAGAATTGAACATCATGAAATCTCCTTTGCCGATTTCAAAATCATAATCCAAACTATCTTTGTGATGACCTGTTCCTTTCAAGAAATATGTTGTTGGTGTAACTCCTGCATGAGGATGAGCGTCTACGCGCAATGGGTCAGCTCCAGGGTTGACTTCAACTGGACCGAACTCATCAAATAATACAAAAGGAGATACATAATCATTTTGATCACCGGCGAATGCTCTGATGACTGGAAGTGTTCCCACATTCACTCGTTTTGAATCAAGGATTCGATAAATATCTCTTGATCCTTTGGTCGAATCAAGACCAGAATCAGCAAGCAATTTTGAGTTTGCTATAGTAGCTCCAACAATGGCAGATCCTTTGATAAACTTTCTTCTTTTCATCACTTGATGTATTTCGATGTTTAAACGTCAATTTATGGAAAAAGTTTCACTTTCAAAATACAGTCACACCATATAGTACTAATCTGATAGATTGAATACTGTTCTTAAGGAGCCAAGATGGATAACGTCTCCATTTTGAATTGGAATTTCAATGCTTGGTTCAATACGCTTATTGTTGATGTAAATGCCGTTTTTACTTGTTTCATCTTTTATGTACCATATGCAAGAACCATCATTAACTTTTGTTCCTATGGTACAATGAATTCTGGAGACGGTAAAGTCGCTCGTATCTATAGCAATATCAGGATTTGAAGAACGCGATTTTCGCCCGATCAAATTCTTTTTCATATTCAATTCGAAAGTGGCTGGAGCTGTAAAATCAGATTTTTCAATTTGCAATGTACCTATCGTCACACCAAAATAGTTTGAATGTAAAGCAATCATTGATTTATTTTCGACAAGAACGCTTCATTGGTTGTGTTCGTTATATATTCTGTATGAATCGGCCAATATTTTGTATGAAATGACTTCATCTCATTATAGTTAATGTCCTTTTAATGATGCTTCCACGATATTCTAGCACATAGAAATACACT